>NZ_JAGPXZ010000007.1:0-29017 GCF_018070305.1 Micromonospora sp. M51
GCCCTGCTCTCCGGCAACACCGTGGTGATCCGGGCGCCGCGCAGTCTGCCGCTGGGCGTGATGTACGCGATCCGGGAGATCATCGCCCCGGCCCTCGACGAGGTGGGTGCGCCACCGGGCACCGTCAACGTCGTGTGCGGACCGCCGATGCTCGACGACTGGCTGGCCAGCCCGCACGTCAACGACATCATCTACTTCGGCGGCAGCGAGAAGGGGCTGGCCTTCCAGAACGACTGCATCGCCGCCGGCAAGAAGCCCATCCTGGAGCTGGCCGGCAACGACTGCGCAGTGGTCTGGCGGGATGCTGATCTCGACTTGTCGGTCCGCGCGCGGACCGAGGCGTTCAACGCCTCGGGGCAGATCTGCAACGTGCCCAACCAGGTTGTGGCGCATCCGGCGATCGCCGACGAGCTGCTTGACCGGCTCCGGGTCGCCGCCGGGCAGATCCGACCCGGCTACCCCGACGACGAGGGCGTGGAGCTCACCCCGGTTCTGGCCCAGCGGAGCTTCTTCGCGGTGCTCGAGGAAGCACTGGCCGGTGGAGCCCAGCTGGTGTGCGGCGGACGCCAGCTGGAGGTGGACGGGGCGCCGTCCGACACCGGCTACTTCCTGGAACCGACTGTGGTGCGCGTCGACGGCCTGGCGCGCAGCCGTGAGCTGTCGGTGGTCCGCGCCGAGACGTTCTTCCCGCTGCTACCGGTGGTGGTTCCCGAGCCGGGCCGCAGTGACGACGCGCTGCTCGAGGATGTGCTCGACTTCGTCAACACCAACGCGTACGGCCTGCGCAACTCGTTCTGGTCGGCTGACGAAGCGGTGGTGGAGCGCTTCGTGGGTGGCGTGACCAACGGCGGCGTCATCAAGGTGAACGACGAATCGCACTCCGGCTTCTTCCCGTACCTGCCCTCGCACGGCGGCACCGGCCTCACCGGCGGCGTCTTCGGCGAAGCCAGCTACATGATGATCCGGACGACGCATCTGCAGGCGGTCTCACTGAGGAGCGGCTCATGAGGACGATTCGGGTGACAGCCGGAAGCGCGGTGTCGGCGGATGCCGCGTTCGATCGGATCAGGCAGTTCGACGATGAGTGGACGGTGCCGTTCCGCGGTGGGGCGATTCACTGGCGGCAGCGGTCCGAGCCGGCACCGAGCGAGCGCCGTATCTCGTTCACCCAGACCGATGGCGATTTCCGCAGCCTGTCCGGCGTGTGGCGGACAATCCCCGCGGCGGAGGGCTGTGAGGTGCTCTTCGAGCTGACGTACGACGTCGGGGTGCCGATATATGACCGGATCCTCGACCCGCTGATCGAACGGGTGCTGTCGAGGGCTGTCCGGAGGGCGGTCTCTGACCTCTAGGCGTGTCCCGCGCAGCATGAAGGTGGTCCCTCGAATCGGTTTCCGACTCGAGGGACCACCTCTCGTTGTGGGCGCCCGGCCCAAGTCGTCAGCCCCAGTTGGTATCACGGCTCATAATCTCGCTCCCCCTTCGATCTCGGCTACGGACCGAGTCCACCAGCGTCCGCTGTCGACCTGATATCTGATGGCTGTCGATCCGTCCTCGATGCGCTTAGCGCAAGATGCCGAAAGCGCTTGCCGACTTGATAGCGGGATGAAAGCGGTCAGCTGTAAGCTCACGCGAGCCGCTGCCATAAATGGAGGGACTTGGATGTCAAATGATTGGTGTTCGCATTATTGATGGCGCGTCGGGCAGACCTGTCCCGGGCGTGCTGGTGCGGCTGCACAGCCGCGATGATCGAGGCTGGGCACCATTGATGTCCGGGTTCACGGCAAATGACGGCCGACTGCCGGCGCTGGAGGAGCTTCAGGTGAAGCGCGGCGCCCATCAGCTCACGTTCGATCCCTCCAGTTACTTCGCCGGCCTCGGGACTGTCGCGGAATACCGCGACTTCTCGGTGTCCATCCAGGTACGCGAGATCGAGCTCGACCTGCGGATGGCCGTATACCTCAACGCTGCGGGTTTCGCCGTCTACGGAGAACGTGCATAACGCGCCGGCGGGAGCGGGCTGAGTGGGTCATCAGTGGATGGTGTGCGTGGTCTGGCGCCGCCGGCGGGATGGCGCGGTGTCTGCGCCGCATGGTTGCCCCTGGGCCCGACGGTGCTGGATCAGCGTCGACCGGGGCGTTTTCCGCGCGCTGACCCGCCGTCCCGGTTGCGAGGGAGAGCGGCGGCGGCGACCCCGAGAAAAGCTTGGCGGCCGCGAGCCCTCGGCCTCGCGGGACTTCGCCGCCCCACTCACGATCGCCGAGCGAGCCCCGGCGTGACGCGCCCACCGTCGTCTGCTCGCTCGGAACTGCGCGCGCCATCGGGTGCACGTTGACGCCACGCCCGTCGGGCTGGTACGGCCCGCATGACCCGTCGAATCACCGTGTCGTACGTTCACCTGCGTCTGGCCAACACGTCATCTCATAGACGCTCTGAAACATCGGCGATCCCGAATCTCGCCTGGTGCCCGCCTGCATGCTTCGCTACCATGTAAAACGTTCTCCTATGCGGGGCGTCAAACGATCATCCGGCCGGCTCCGGGGGGTGCCGTTGGGCTGGCGATGTGTCGTTGTCGACGGGGAGGAAGCTTGTCGACGGGGAGGAAATTTGCAGGTTTTCCGCATACTTGGACCTTTGCACGTTGTGAACGCAAGCATCACCGCCTCCCGGCAGCAGACAGTGCTCGCCATGCTGCTACTGGAGGCCAATAATGTGGTCCCGCTCGGCCGGCTTATCGAGGCGGTATGGGAGGAATCGCCGCCATCGACAGCCAAAAGTCAGATTCAGATCTGTATATCGGCGGTACGACGTGCGCTCCGAGGCACCGGTCTCGACGATCGGATCGTCACCAACCCGGCCGGCTACCAGATCAGAATCGCCGAGGGTGAGCTGGACCTGCACATCTTCAACGACCTTCTGAGCGAAGCCCGCACGGCGCTGCGGGAGCAACGGCTGGAGGATGCCGCGTCGGGTTTTCGGCAGGCCCTGGCGCTGTACCGCGGGGCTCCGCTCAGCGGCGTGGACAGCCGGCTGGTCGAGGCAGCGGCCACCCGGATCGCCGAGCGACGGCTCGCCGTCGTCGAGGACTGCCTCGAACTGGAGCTGCACCTCGGCCGGCATCGCGAGACCATTGACGAACTGATGGCGCTCGTCACCGAGCACCCGCTGCGGGAACGGCTGTGGCAACAGCTGATCACCGCGCTCTACCGGGCCGGCCGGCAGGCGGAGGCGCTGGCGGCATACCGGTCGGCGCGGCAGGCCTCGATCGACGACCTCGGGTTGGAGCCGAGTGAGCCGCTCCGGCTGTTGGAGCGGGCCATCCTCAACGGAGACCTCGAGCCCGGCCCGGCAGTGGAGCAGGAATGGCCGAATCCGATCGAGCCGGCGCCCCCGGTGCCCCGAATGGCTCCGGCCGACATACCTGACTTCACCGGGTACGGCGAGCTCGTGACCGAGTTGGGCGACTTCTTGCGCTATGGCAGCGGTCATTCCGACCACGACTCCGTGCCGGTCCTGACCATCACCGGCCGCGGGGGTGCGGGAAAGACGACCCTCGCCGTGCACCTGGCCCACGAGTTGGCCGGCGAATTCTCGGACGGGCTGCTGTTCACCCGGTTGGGTCCGGAGCGGTCACACAGCGGCGGTGTTTCCCAGATCCTCGACGGTTTTCTCCGCGCGCTCGGCATGCCCGGGTCCTCGATACCCGAAGGGCTTGAGGCGCGCGCGGCGACCTTTCGGAGCCAGATCGCCGCGTCCCGGGTGCTGATCGTCCTGGACGACGTCGTCGACGAGCGACAGGTCTACCCGCTCCTGCCGGGCAGCCCCAGCTGCGGTGTGATCGTGACCAGTCGGCGCCGCCTGGCCGGCATCCCCGGCTCCCGGCTCGTCGAGGTGAGCGCACTCGAACAGCGCGACGCCGTCGAACTGCTGACCCGGATGGTTGGCTCCGAACGGGCCTCCGCCGAACCGCGCGAGGCCCTACGCCTGGTCGAGCTGTGCGGTCGGTTGCCGCTGGCGCTGCGGATCGCGGCCGCGAGGCTGATCGCCCGTCCGCACTGGCGGATGGCGCAGCTGACCGAGCGACTTGAGGACGAGGGCCGGCGTCTGGACGAGCTGGCGCACGGCGGCCTGGATGTGCGAACCAACATCGCGATCAGCTACGAGGGCCTCGACGAGCAGGCGCAACGGCTGTTGCGGCGGCTCGGCCTGCTCGAGACCCACGACTTCCCGAGCTGGACCGCGGCGCCGCTGCTCGACATCGACGTGGCCACCGCGTCCGACACGCTCGACGCGCTGGTGGACGCGCAGCTGCTGGAGGTCGTGGGTGGATTCGGCGTCGACACCCGCTACCGGCTGCACGACCTGGTTCGGGTCTACGCCCGTGAGCGGCTCGCGGCCGAGGAGACCGCGCCGGTCCGGCTGGAGGCCGCTCGGCGTCTCCTCGGTGCGTGGCTGTTCCTCGCCGACGAGGCGCACCGCATCCTGTACGGCGGCGACTACACCGTGATTCACAGCAGGGCGGAGCGTTGGAGTCTGCCACGACACCTCGTCCACGACCTCCTGCGCGATCCGCTGATGTGGTTCGAGAACGAACGAGCCGCCGCGGTGGCCGCGGTGGGTCAGGCATCCCAGGCCGGTGCTCCCGACTACTGCTGGGACCTGGCGATCACCATGGTGGCGCTCTTCGAGACCGGCAGCTACCTCGACGACTGGCGAGCGACGCACGAAATCGCCCTGCTTACCGCGCGGCAGGCTGACGACCGACTCGGCACTGCCGCGATGCTGTACTCGCTGGGCGCGGTGGACATCGTCGAGCAGCGCTTCGACGACGCGCGCGCCCGGCTGACCCAGGCGCTTGAGGTGTTTGACGAGATCGGCGAGGCGCGCGGCCGCGCCCTCGCCCTGCGGCACCTGGCCTTCCTCGACCGGGTGCACGGTGACCTCGATCAAGCGTGGGCGCGCTACAGCGAGGCACTTGCCGCGTTGCATCCGCTCGGGGACGCGGCGGGCACCGCGCACATCCTCAGCGGCATGGCGCGCATCAAGCTGGAATGGAGCGAGCGCGGCTCCGCCGCCGAGCTGCTGGCTGAGGCGCTGCGGAAGGTGACCGAGGTCAACAGCACCCGTGTCCAGGCGATGGTGCTGCATCGGCTGGGTGAACTGCACTTCGAGGACGGCGACCTGACCCGGGCCGAGGAAGAGCTGACCAAGGCCCTGAAGCTGGTACGCGGCGGCCACGACCGGGCAGGCGAGGCGCACGTGCTGCACGGGCTCGGTCTCGTGAAACTGCGGCAACACCAGCATCACCAGGCGGCGGTGACACTGAACCACGGGTACGCGATCGCCCGCCGAAACGGCGACCGGCTCGCCACCGCGCGATTCTGCCTGGCGCTCGCGCGGGTGCACCGGGCTCGACGGGACTACTCCTCCGCACTGGAGTGGGCCTCCCAGGCGCTCGGGATCTTCGACCAGTTCCACGCACTGCTGGGTCGCCTGGAGGCCGACGAGCTACTCGGGCAGATTCGCGACGAGGCGGCCGGCCGGCACGACGTGCGCGAACAAGCTGTTCTTCCGCCCGCTGTCTGAGGTAGCGCCAGTCCGTCGCAACGGTAGGCGTGCGGGCCCGTTGAGTGCTGGTCGAGCCGCGTGCAGAGTACCCGGCCGACAGTACGTTCATCCCACCGGAGAGTGGGCTCAGCCGTCGCAGCATTGACGCGGCGGTGCGATAAGGCTCCGCGTAGCCGAGGTCCAACCCACTTTCGACAGGGATTGGAGGTTCCCGTGTCGCAATCCAGCAGATTCCGACGAGCCTTGGTGACCGGCGGTGGAGGATTTCTCGGCTCGTACGTCTGCGAGCAGCTCCTCTCCGCCGGCGTGGAGGTGATTGGCGTCGACAATTTCTCCACCGGGCACCGTAGCTATATCGAGCACCTGATGAGCCGACCGGGTTTCACGCTCGTGGAGGCGGATGTCTCCGAGGAATTCGACACGCCGGGATCGGTCGACCTGGTGATGCACCTGGCGTCGCCGGCGTCGATTCCCGAATTCTATCGGCTGCCGATCGAGACCATGCTCGTCGGTAGCTACGGCACCCACAACGCGCTGCGCATCGCCCACCGATGCGGAGCCCGCTTCGTGCTGGCCTCCACCTCGGAGGTGTACGGCGACCCGCTGAAGCATCCGCAGGACGAAGAGTACTGGGGCAACGTCAACCCGATCGGCGCGCGATCCGTCTACGACGAGGCGAAGCGGTTCGCCGAGGCATTCACCACTGCCTACGGCAAGAAGCACGACGTGAGCGTGGGTATCGCGCGCATCTTCAACAGCTACGGCCCGCGGATGCGCCCGGACGGTCGGGTGATCTCCGGCTTCATCGCCCAGGCCCTCGACGGCGTCCCCCTGACGATCCACGGCGACGGCAACCAGACGCGTTCGCCCTGCTACGCCGAGGACACCGCGCGAGGCCTGTTGGCGATCGCGGAGAGCGACTACGGGCAACCGGTGAACATCGGCAACGTCCACGAGGTCACCATCCGTGACCTGGCTCAGATGATCCTCGAGGTGACGGGCAGCCGGTCACCGCTGAAGTTCATCGAGGCCGACGAGGACGACCCTCGGCAGCGCTGCCCCGACATCACTCGAGCCGAGCGGGAACTGGGCTGGCGGCCACAGGTCGCCCTCAAGGAAGGCCTACGGCGGACGGCAGCGGCCGCCAGCAAACCATCAGCGGACTGGAATTAGGAGGCACAGTGCTTACGATCTCCGTGCTGGGCTGCGGGTATCTCGGTGTCACACACGCCGCCGGTATGGCCGAGTTGGGGCACCAGGTCATCGGGATTGACATCGACCCGGAAAAGATCGCCGCGCTGGCGGACGGCCGAGTGCCGTTCTTCGAGCCTGGGCTGGACGAGCTGATCACCCGCAATCTCGCCGAGGGGCGTCTGCGGTTCAGCACCGCGTACGAGGACGCCGCGAGCGCCGACGTGCACTTCATCTGCGTGGGCACGCCGCAGCGCAGTGACACCAGCGCAGCCGACCTCAGCCACCTGCACGCGGCCATCGAGGGTCTGGCACCGTCGCTGGCGGACGGGTGCCTGGTCGTCGGCAAGTCCACAGTGCCGGTCGGCACCGCGGCTCACCTGGCCGAGATGCTCCGCGTTCTGGCGCCCGACCGCGAGAAGGTGGCGGTCGCCTGGAACCCGGAGTTCCTGCGCGAGGGTACGGCGGTGGCCGACACCCTGCGCCCGGACCGCCTCGTGCTCGGCGTGGCCGACACGTCCGCCGAGGCGGTGCTCCGCGAGGTCTACGCGCCGCTGATCGAGGCGGGCGTCCCGGTGGTGGTGGCCGATCTGCCCACCGCCGAAGTCATCAAGACCGCCGCCAACTCCTTCATGGCCACGAAGATCTCCTTCATCAACGCGATCGCCGAGTTCTGCGACGCGAGCGGCGCCGACGTCACAGTCGTCGCCGAAGCGCTCGGACGCGACCCGCGGATCGGCGAGCAGTTCCTCAAGGCCGGCCTCGGCTTCGGCGGCGGCTGCATCTCGAAGGACATCCGGGCCTTCCGGGCCCGCGCCCACGACCTCGGCGTCGGCCACGCCCTGGCCTTCCTGGCCGAGGTCGACGCGGTGAACCTGCGGTGCCGCGACCGGGTGGTGGAGTTGCTCCGCAAGCAGTGCGGCGGCGGGTTCAGCGGACGGCGGGTGGCAGTGCTCGGCGCAGCCTTCAAGCCCAACACCGACGACATCCGCGACTCGCCCGCGCTGTACGTGGCTGAGCTGATCAGCCGTGAGGGCGGTGTCGCCGCTGTCTACGACCCGCGGGCGATGGGGAACGCGCGGCGTGCCTTCCCCCACCTGACCTACACCACCAGCCCGCTCGACGCGGCCCGCGGCGCCGACGCGGTGGCCCTGTTGACCGACTGGCAGGAGTTCGCCACCCTCGACCCACGGGTGCTGGGCAAGGAGGTCAAGAGCCGCAACGTCGTGGACGGGCGGCACCTGCTCAACGCCGAGGAGTGGCAGCAGGCCGGGTGGCAGTATGTCGCGCCTGGCCGCCCCGCACTGCAGAACTGACGGTGCCGCGTCACGGACGTGCCTGACGGCGTCGAGTTGCTGAACCAGGAACCCGTCGCCGTCGGCATGTCCCACCGCGCCATTGGCGCGGACGCCGTTGTTCCGAGTCATCGTGGTAGCCGCCGGTGGCTACCACGATGCGTCAGTATGCGAGCATCGGCCAATCTCAGGCTCCGGCAGCGGTGCAGCTCGCCCTTTTTCCGTTCCGCGGAGGCGTATGACCGGCGCGCTTTTCGAGTAGCGCAACGGGTTGACGTGGAGGACGCCCGAACATATAGCTTTCCCGCCATGAGGACTGTGGAATTGGGGCGTACGGGTGAGCAGGTCAGTCAGATTGCTCTCGGGTGCATGCTGATGGGAACGCTCACCGACGAGGCGTCGTCGGTGGAGATGCTGGACCGTTATCTCGATGCCGGGGGCAATTTCGTCGACACCGCCAACTGCTATGCGTGGTGGCCGTCACCGGGCAACACCGGTGGCGAGAGTGAGGAGTTGATAGGCCGCTGGCTCGCCAACGGCGGTCGGCGCGACAAGGTCTTTCTCGCCACCAAGTGCGGTGCGCGGTTGGCCGATCCGGAAGAGGCGCGTGGCAAGACGTGGGAAGAGGTCCAGGCCCGTTTCGAGGGTGCCGGCGCCGACACCGTACGCCGGGGCATCGACGACAGTCTGCGGCGGCTCGGCACCGACCACGTCGACCTGTTCTACGTGCACGTCGACGACCGGTCGACGCCGCTGGAGGAGACGCTGGCCGCCCTGGCGGAGATCGTCCGCGACGGCAAGGCGCGGTACATCGGCTGGAGCAACGTGCGCACCTGGCGACTGGAACGCATCCGGCAGCTCTGTGACCGCCATGGCTGGCCCGCGCCGGTAGCGGTGCAGCAACAACACAGCTACCTCCGTCGCCGCGCCGGGCTCGACCACAAGTCCATCGTCGACGACGAGCAGCTCGACTACCTGCGGACGCACGACGACCTGACGTTGGTCGCGTACTCGCCGATCCTCAAGGGGGTCTACGACGATCCGGCGAAGCGGCGGAACCACGACATCATGGATCCGTACCAGGGTCCGGATGCCGAGGCGCGGCTCACCGCCCTCACCGCGCTCGCCGCCGAGCTGGGGGTCAAGCCCAACCAGTTGGTGCTCGCGTGGCTGATGCACCAGACGTCGCCGAGCATCGTGCCGCTGATCGGGCCGCGCACCCTCGACCAGTACGCGGCTGCCATGTCGGCGATCGACGTCAAGCTCGACGCGGCACACGTCGAGCGGCTCGACACCGCCGGCGCCCATGCCGCGTGATCGGGGCAGTGGCGTAGGCGTCCGCTCACCGCACTGGTCATGCGCCGATCGCCTGCGCCGCCCGCTGCGGTCCGACCGGATGACGGCGGGGGTCTCGCCGCCGTCACCGGCCCCGGGCCGAGCCGCAGCATAACCTCCTTCGGGGGTTTAGGTGGTAGCCTTGTCGGCATGCCACTCGACGTGTGTCAGCTGCCGTTGGTCGGCGGGCACCCTGTGCTCGATCTGGTCAACACACTCGAGCGAGGGGGCGAGTCGCCGCACGACTTCCTGTCCGACAGCTCCGCCTTGCTGCGCTGGTCGGGCCGGGTGGGCCTGATCAGCGACGCGGAGGCTGACCAGGTCGCTCGGGCGTGGCGCGACGAGCCCGCTGCGGCGCATGCCGGATTGGCCGCCGTGCGAGACATCCGCGAAGGGCTGCACCTCGTGCTGCTTGCGGCGATCATCGACCCGGACGGTGGTACGCCGGGTGACCCCATCGCGGCCGGTGCCGCACTCGTCGCCCTGCACCAGCGCTGGTCCGGCGCGGCCGCCCGAGCGCGATTCGTGCTCGAACCGTCACGGGTGCGGCTGGCGTACGGCACGGTGCCGGCCATGTTGGTGCCCGACCGGATCGCCGAGGCCGCCTTCGACGTCATGCTGACAGCCGACCTGACCCGGGTGCGCCGCTGCCCGGTGTTCGAAGGTGGCTGTGGCTGGCTGTTCCTCGATCAGAGCCGCAACGGTTCCCGCCGCTGGTGCCGGATGGCCGACTGCGGCAACGCGGTGAAGGCGCGACGGCTCACCGAGCGTCGCCGCGCCGCCCGACCCCCGCGCTCGTAGGCTGGCGGCCTGCTGCACCGGGCGCCCCGGTGGATGTCAGGCCGACACGCCATCCTCGACAGACCGTCGCGAGCCCCCACGGAGAAGCGGCTCGTGATGACTCCACAGCCACTGCAGATACTGCTGCAGCTCCTCAAGCGTCGCGATCCACCCCTGGTCCGCGTACGTCAGCATGCGCTTCACCTCCCCGGGCACGAGGTCGTAGGCGGTGGCGCCGGTTTCCGGGACCAGCCGGTCCGGGGGCACCGCCACCGGCACCGGAATGATGGGAAGGCGAACGCCTGACTCGGTGAACGCTTTGAGGAGCGTGAGGTAGGCGCGGGGCAGGTGGTAGGGAGAGACGGCGAGCGCCAGGCTCGTGATGCCGTGGGCCTTGACCTGGTTGACGATCCACGCGGCCTGCAAGGCCGTGTTGGGAGCCGGCTCGGCCTGGACGTGAACTCCACCGACGCGGCGGAGGCCGAGGCTGCGCAGGTAACCGAGTGTGATGTCGACGTAGGTCTTCTCGGTCGGGTTGCCATTGGCCACCAGGAGGTAGCGGAGGTCGAGGTTCGTCTCCCAGCTGCGGATCGCGTGGGTGAAGCGCCATTCCTCGCCCTGGCCACTGGCGATGACGAGCGCATCGACGTGGTCGGCGGCTGACGGCGGGAGAGCCAGAATCATCGTGAGGGCTTTCGTCACGGCCAGGAACTGGCCGGCCGTGAAGCCCGCGAGGTCGTCTTCCCTTGCGATCCGAGGAGTCGTGCTGCTCGGGCTCATCAAATCCCTCGGCCTCATCCTGTAGTTCGAACCATGGACTCTACTCGGTATTGAGTAGATCCATTTCAACACGTAGGTGGTGCTGGCCGCCGACATCCGCACTGGCCGCGTCGAACCCGCACCCAGCGGGGTGAGCGGACACGGGGCGGGGGGCGGTCATCGTCGGCACCCGTCACAGGTGGGCACCGCAGCCGACCGCCCCCGGTGGCGAGGCCAGGGTTCGCGTGCTCAGGATGTGGTGCTGGGCTGGGCAAACAGGGGCCCAGGGGAGGTGGGTGAACGTCTGCCACTCCCTGCCACCCCAGGTGACCCCCCAGGTCGCTAGACTTGGCCCTCGCGCCCCCGTAGCTCAGGGGATAGAGCATCGGTTTCCTAAACCGTGTGTCGCAGGTTCGAATCCTGCCGGGGGCACCAGGCGAAACGTAGATCCTCTTGGTGAGCTTGTCGGCGCTCGCCGGGTGGCGCAGCGCGGGCGAGCGCCGTCAGAGTGGGTCGAGGCGGCTACGGAGCAGGCAGAACTCGTTGCCCTCCGGATCGGCGAGCACGTGCCACGACGCATCGGCCGGCTGACCGATGTCGACGGGTACGGCCCCGACGGCCAGGAGGCGCTCAAGCTCGGCGGCCTGGTCGCGGTCGGTGGGGTTGACGTCGATGTGCAGCCGGGCGTGCCCGCTCTTCGGATCGTCGTTGCGGATGAGGAAGATCGTCGGCTGGGGGCCGCCGAACCCTTCGCGCGGGCCTATCTCGATGTAGACGCCCTCTTCGCGATCGAGTTCGACGAAGTCCAGGACCTCGGACCAGAACCGCGCCAGCACGTCGAGGTCGCGGCACTTGAGCACGATCTCACCGATACGGCATGCCATTGACGACACCTACTCTCAGCATGGGAGTTGCCGGGGCGGCCGCACGAGGATCTCACGGGCTCCCTGCAGTACGAACAAGATCGCGATCGTACCGGCTGAGGTGGGCGGGCTCGAACTGGTTCCGAGGCTTCGCCTGGCCGGGCGGGCCCAGGTCGAATCCTGCCGGAGCAGGTCCTGTCGATCAGAGCGTCGGCAGTTGTTCGGCTCGGGTGATCACGTGGTCGATGAGGCCGTACTCCCGGGCCTGCTGGGCGGTGAACCAACGGTCCCGGTCCCAGTCGCGCTGGATCTCGTCGAGCGTGCGTCCACTGTGCTGGGCGATCAGCTCCTGCATCGTCCGCTTCACGTGCAGCATGTTCTCCGCCTGGATGGTGATGTCCGAGGCGGTTCCGCCCATCCCGCCGGACGGCTGGTGCATCATGATCCGCGAGTGTGGCAGCGCGTACCGCTTGCCGGCCGCGCCCGCACAGAGCAGGAACTGCCCCATCGACCCGGCGAACCCGAGCGCCAGCGTCGCCACGTCGTTGCGGACGTAGCGCATCGTGTCGTAGACCGCCATTCCCGCGCTCACCGAACCGCCCGGCGAGTTGATGTAGAGGTAGATGTCCCGGTCGGCGTCCTCGGCGGCGAGCAGCAGGATCTGCGCGCAGATCTGGTTGGCCGACTCCTCCGTCACCTCGGTGCCGAGGAAGACGATCCGCTCCCGCAGCAGCCGCTCGAACACGTGATCACCAAAGGTCGGTTGCCCACCATCCAGCATCTGTACGCCGTACCTCATCATGTGCCGTCGCCTCCCACGGTGCCGGCGGGCGGTGGTGACCGCCCGGTGGACCGGCCCCTTCAGCGTGGGCACGACGGCGGTGGCTGACCCAGTGATTCTGCCGGCGGCAGATCCGCCGACGGCAGAACCCGCGCGGCCTACGCGGCGGTCAGCTGCCGCAGGCCCAGCCGGGTCCGCGCGTCGTCGGCCAGGGCGGGGGTACGCGGACCGGGGCGGAAGCCACCAGCGGACGCTTTTTCGGGAACGCTGAGGGTCGGATCGCTCGCCATCGGCTCGCGGTGCAGGACGAACCCACTGACACGGGGACCCACCAGCAGGGTGGCGTTGCCGATCTCCCGCCGGGTCGCATCGACCCGTTCCAGGTGGGTGAGCGCGGCGCGCGGCGCGGCCGGGAGGCGGGGCTCGACTCGGCGCATGTCGTCGCGGGCCTCGCCGAGCAGGTCGGCGAGGCTGATGCCGAGCGCTCGGCAGATCGCCGCCAGCACCTCCGACGAGGCCTCTTTGCGGCCCCGCTCGACCTCTGAGAGGTAGGGCACTGAGACGTCGGCCGACGCGGCCACCTCGCGCAGTGTGCGGCCCTGACGCTGGCGGTGGCGGCGCAACACCCCACCGATCACTCGTCGCAGTAACGACATGCGGGCCTCACTCTCGCGGTCGTCGTCCGGGAACACCCCCATCATGCCCGCTGCCGGACCCGACGGTTGCCCGTGCGGGCCCGCGCCGCCGCACGGCGCGGGCCCGACACGTCACCGACCCAGGTGGGTGCGCCAGCTGGCCGGCTCGGGCACCAGCGTGACCGTCGGGAACAGTGCCCTGGTGCCGCCGGTGGGCAGCAGGGCACTGTCGTCGATCGTCACGTTCGCCCCGTTCACGTCGTAGACGGTCAGCGACTCGTTGCCGTTCTGTCCGCCGAACCGTGCCGGGTGTCCGGCGACGGTGGTGTTCGGTTCGACGTACCTGTTGTCGGTGGGATCGGTGATGTTGCGGTAGCGGGAGACGCTCACCGTCATCGTGCGAGCCCGCTGCTGGCCAGGATCGCCGGTGCTCGACCGTGGTGCCCAGGTGGTCGACGCGTACCAGTCGTTCGGCTCGTCCAGCGACTCCTGCACGTCGACCGTGATCACCTGTAGCGATTCGGGTACACCCGCCACCGAGGCCGGCATCGGGGTCGGCTCGTCGCCGAACCGCAGCGCCCTGGCCACCTGGGCCGCGGTGCTCCGGACGTCGGCTCCCACGCCCACCACCTTGAGCTGTGCCCAGCCGTCCGGGGCGTACCGCCAGCGCAGGATCGCCTCCGGCTGCTCGGCCCCGCTGTAGGAGGCGAAGGTGCTGGTGCCGCCGTTCAGTTCCGGGCCGGGCGTGGTCTTGCCGGGCTGTGCCGGTTCGCCGCTGTCCCGCTGTGGGGCCGGAGGTTGCAGCCCCTTCGGATAGAGGGTGACAGCGACGCCCTTCCACTGGCCACTGCCGGGGGCGTTGGACGCGCTGAGGTACACGCCCGGACCGGAGAGCAGCAGTCCGGCCTGGTACTGGAGATTTCGCAGCCCGTCCGGCAGCCAGCCGAACCGGACGTACACCCGCTGGGGGTCGACCGTGGTGAGCGCGGCCGGTAGCCCGGTCCGACCCTTGCCGGCCGCGGTGCCCACCGGTGCGGGGGCCGGCGACCGGTCCGGGGTCAGCAGGTCGGGGACGGTGAGCCCGCCGACGGTCAGCGCCACCGCCAGCAGCGCGGCGCCGGCTCCGTGGGCGAGGCGGCGTTGCCGCCGTGCGGTGCGCATCGCCCGCCGCACGTCCAGCACCTCCGAGGGCCGCTCGGCCGATTCGATCTCGGTCAGCATCAGGTCGCCAATGTGGCGTTCGTCGAGCATCGTCGCTCCTCTCAGTTGCCGGTCAGGGTGGGGGTGAGCAGGGTGCGCAGGGTGGCCAGGCCCTTGGCGGTCTGGCTCTTCACCGTCCCCGTCGAGCAGCCCATGGCCTGGGCGGTCTCCTCGACGCTGAGGTCCTGGAAGTACCGCAGCACCAGCACCGCGCGTTGCCGTGGCGGTACCTGGCGCAGCGCGCCCACCACCGTGATCCGGTCGCTCGGGTCGGGAAAAGCGGTGGACGCGTCGGGCAGCGCGCCGCCGAGGCGGACCCGCGCCCACCGCAACCGCCGTTCGTCGATCAGCCGCCGCAGCAGCATGGTGCGCACCAGCGCGTCCAGGTGGTCGGCCTGGCGGGCCTTGGCCCAGTTTCGGTACAGCTCGGTGAGCACCCGTTGCAGGATGTCGTCGCCCCGGTCCCAGTCCCCGCACATCAGGTAGGCGGTGCGTCGCCACTGCACCATCCGGGACCGGACGTACTCGGTGTATTCGTCGTCGGCCTCGGTTCGCCGTCCGCCGCTCGTCGTCACGAGGGTCGCGCCCCCTCCGTCTGCCGGCCTGCACCGGGTCGTCGTTGTCGTCCGGTAGTCGGGTGCGGGCGGGCCGCAGGTTGTCCGCTGCGACCCCGACGTGCGGTCGCCGGTGTACCCGCTATGTTGTGGGCGTGCAGGCGACGGCGGGGGAGCAGGTTCGACGGTGATCCATTTTCCCGCGCAGCGTCGGGGCCCGCTGAGCGCGCTGAGCCTCCGGCTCGCCGCCGCCCTGGGCCTGGTCTTCGCCGTGGTCGCCGCGGTCTACCTCGGCCGGGACGGCTACCGCGATGTCAATGAGGACGGCCTCACCCTCCTGGACTGCTTCTACTACGCGGTGGTGTCGCTCTCGACCACCGGCTACGGGGACATCACCCCGGCTGCGCCGTCGGCCCGGCTGGTCAACGTCCTCTTCATCACCCCGGCCCGAGTGATCTTCCTTATCATCCTGGTCGGTACCACCCTGGAAGTTCTGACCGAGCAGTACCGGACCGGCCGTCGCCTGTCGCGGTGGAGGAGAGCCGTGAAGGACCACGTCATCATCTGCGGCTACGGCACCAAGGGGCGCAGCGCGGTCTCCGCGCTGATGGAGAACGGTCTGGACCGCTCGCGGATCGTGGTGGTGGAGCGCAGCGCCGCCGCCCTGCGGCAGGCCACCTCCGCCGGGCTGGTGGCGATCGAGGGCTCGGCGACCCGGTCGTCGGTGCTGAACGAGGCACACGTCAAGAGCGCCAAGGCCGTGATCATCGCGACCGACAGCGACGACGCGTCGGTGCTGGTCGCGCTGACGGTACGGCAGCTCACCGCCGGGCAGGTCCGGATCATCGCGGCGGCCCGGGAGGCGGAGAACGCCCCGCTGCTCAAGCAGAGCGGTGCGCACCACGTGATCGTCTCCTCGGCCACGGCGGGCCGGCTGCTCGGCCTGTCCACCTCGGCGCCGCCGCTGATCGACGTGGTGGAGGACCTGCTCACCCCCGGCCAGGGCATGGCGCTGGCGATGCGTTCCGCCGAGCGGGACGAGGTGGGCCGTTCACCGCGTGAGCTGGAATCGCTGGTGATCGCCCTGGTGCGGCGGGGCAAGGTGGTCACCCTGGCCGACCGGGCCGGAGCGGTGATCGAGACCGGCGACATGCTGGTGCACGTACGCGACGACCGCCCGCAGTCGGCCACTACCGCCTGATCCTGGCACCGCTGTTGGCCGGTGTGACCGCCCCGCCGTCGGCGTGACCGCTGCTGGACAGCCGCGCCGCTGAGGTGCGGCACCGTCAGCAGGGGCGCAGCGTCAGCGGGGGTCGTCGGTGCCGCAGATCACCTCGGCGCAGTTGACCGTGCCGGTGGCGGCCCGGTTGAGCAACTCGTAGAGCGTCTCCCGCTCGACGGGATTCAGCGCGCCCAGCACCTCGTCCTCGGCGCCGGCCAGGGCGCATTCGGCCTCGCTGAGGCGTTTTGCCCCATCTTCGGTGAGTTCGACGACGTGTCGGCGGCGGTCCTCGGGGGAGCGTCGGCGCTCGATCAGCTGCTTCGCTTCGAGGTCGTTGAGCAGCCCGACGATGTTGGTGCTGTCCATCTCGAGGGTGGCGGCGAGCGCCTGTTGACCGGTGCCGCCGCCGGCCCGCAGCACGGTGAGCGCGACCAGGTGCCGGGGGCGTAGCCCCAGCGGCGCCAGCACCGACTCCGACCGCAGTCGTATCCGCCGGGCCAGGTGGTCCAGGAGGGCGCCCGAGCGGTGCTCCGAGGAGTCGAGCGGCTGGGCGGACATGTGACCCAGTCTACCGAGCTGACGGAACATCGGCTTGCTATAAATAGTTGGTGCTTCGCAGACGATTCCTAGAGGAGGAATAATGCACCTGCTGCATATTGATTCGAGCATCCGAGGTGACTGGTCCGTCAGTCGGCGGCTCACCGCCCGCGCGGTCGACGCATGGCGTGCGGCCCACCCGGGCGGCACCGTGGCCTACCGGGATCTGGGCGCCGACCCGCTCCCGCACCTGGACGCGGCCGGCGGGCTGGCCCGGATGACGCCGCCGGATCAGCACACGCCGGCCCAGCGCGAGTCCTGGGAGCTCAGCGAGCGGTTGGTCGACGAGGTGAAGCAGGCCGACGTGGTGCTGCTCGGGCTGCCGCTCTACAACTACGGCGCGCCCAGCAGCGTCAAGTCCTGGGTCGACCACCTGATCGTTCCTGGGCTGGCGTACGACCCGACGACACAGGAGGGTCTGCTCGGTGACCGCGAGTTCGTGGTGCTCGCCAGCCGAGGTGGCGGATACGGCGAGGGAGCCCCGCGCAACGGCTGGGACCACGCGGAGCCGTGGCTCCCGCACGGCCTGTCGCTGACCGGCCTGCGGCCGCGCTTCATCAGTGCCGAGCTGACCCGGGCGCCGTCGGTGCCGGCGATGGCCGAGCTGATCCCGCTGCACGAGGCGAGCCTCGCGCAGGCCGAGAAGGAGATCGACAATCTCTGGCCACCGGCCGGTGCCGCCCGCTGACTGTCGGTTGCCTCGTCGCAGCGGAGGGTGGCGGTCCACACCGGACGGCCACCCTCCGGCCCGGGACATCCAGTTCTGTGCACCGGGTGGCTGAGGGCCGCAACCCGTCCGGATGAGTCGTGGCTGCCCTGACCCCATCGGTTTCGTCGCGGTCCGGTTTCGGATCATGGAGAAAACCCCTTACCGGGCAGCTTCCTGACCGAACCCTTGCTACGGTGTCCCGGCTTAGAGCTGTCAATGGGTGTCGCTGCCGGGACGTGTCGGCGCAGCGTCGTTGGCGCAGGCACGACGGGGAAAATCTTCAGTTCGGGCGGATTCGCCCATGTGTGTTTCGTCGTTCACCCGTCGCGTCCCCCGCAGGTCATCCCGGGCAGCTCCGAGTGCCTCGTTAATCGAACGACGGGAAGCAATCAGTGGCTGAAGTGGCAACATCCGCAGGAGCCCGACGGCGGTGGTACGCCGGTGTCGTGGCGGGCCTCGCCCTCACGGGCGTGGCGGCCGTGGCACCCACGACCAGTGCTCAGGCCGCCCCCACCGGCGGCGGCGTCTACGACGCGGCGAGCAGCTCGCGACCGGACCGGTTGAGCAAGCTGCCGAACCTGCACAAGGGGAAGCTCACGCTTCCCAAGCCGGGCGCCCAGGGCCGGGCCTTCCAGTCCGGCACGGGTGCCTCTCCCAAGGTCTTCCAGGGGACCCTGGCCAGTGCCTCCGAGTTTCCGTACATCGTGGGTATCGTCACCACCCTCCAGGACGGCCCGGACTTCTACTGGTACTGGTGCACCGGCACGATCATCGCCCGTAACAAGGTGCTGACCGCCGCGCACTGCACCGCCGACGGTCCCGGCACCACTCGGGTCATCGCCGGCAACGACCGGCTGGTCGACAGCAATGGCCAGATCGTCGGTGGCAGCGGGTACGTCGCCGAGGTCAGTTCAACCTGGACCCACCCGGGCTGGAACATCGCCCAGCAGTACAACGACCCCAACGCGCCGATCGTCGACGACGTCTCGGTCCTCACGCTGAAGCAGAACCTGCCCAGCGCGTATACCGCGGTGTCGCTGAGCGCCCAGGGCGACCAGAAGCCGTACGCGGCCGGCACCTCGGCCCAGATCGCGGGCTACGGCATCACCACGTCGGGTGAGCAGCAGCCGGACAGTCGGCTGCGCAAGGCGACCGTTGCGATGCGGTCCGATGCGGACTGCAACGCCGAGGGGCTCTACTTTGCCAACCGGATGATCTGCGCCGGCTCGGGCACCAAGGCCGCCCCCAGCAGCGACACCTGCGCTGGCGACTCGGGCGGTCCGCTGCTCGTCAACGGGGTCCAGGTCGGCATCACCGACTGGGGCTTCGAGCCGTGTGGTTCCTCGCCCGGCTACTACGAGCGGTTGAGCTACTACAACAACTCGATCAAGGCGGACCTGACCCGTCCGGCGCTGGTCAACGCGGACTGGTCCGGCGACGGTCACACCGACCTGCTCGCCCGCGACTCCGCCGGCAACCTGGGGTTGTACTACGGCAGTGGCTTCTCCAACAACGGGTACGGCGGCTTCTACATGGCTCGCCAGATCGGCACGGGCTGGAACATCTACAGCCGCGTCTTCCGGGTCTACAACTGGAACGGCGACAAGAAGCCCTCCATCATGGCGATGAAGCCCAACGGTGAGCTGTTCCTCTACAACACCGATGGCAAGGGCAACTTCGTCGGAGGCGCCAAGAAGGTCGGCACCGGTTGGCAGGGCTTCACCGCGCTCATGGTGACGAACAACTGGCTGGGCAACAACCGGCCGAGCCTGCTGGTGCGCAAGTCCAACGGTGACCTGATCCGCTACACCAGCAATGGTGCGGGCGGTTGGGAGAACCCGCTCGGCACCAAGATCGGCAACGGTTGGAACGGCTTCAACCTGTTCCTCACCCCCGGGGCCTGGAAGGGCGACGGGCGTGAGGTGCTGATCGGTCGCACCTCGACCGGTGACCTGAAGATGTACCAGTCCGACAGCAAGGGCGGCTGGACCAACCCGCTCGGCACCAAGATCGGCAGCGGTTGGCAGGGCTTCAAGAACATCATGGTTCCGGGCGACTGGAGCGGCGACAACATGATGGACATGCTGGGCGTCAACAGCAAGGGCGACATGCGGCTCTACACGACCAACGGCTACGGCCAGTGGATCGACTCGAGCGGCAAGGTCGTCGGCACCGGCTGGGGCGCCTTCAACCTGGTCTTCTGATCCGGTTGTTCCAGCGGTAACGAAACGGAAGGGCCCGCAACCAACCGGTTGCGGGCCCTTCCCGTTGTCGCACGATCAGACGATCGTCCAGGTGTCACCGCTGCCCAGCAGACCGGCGAGCTGCTGCTCGGGGGTCTCGGTGACAGTCGCCTTGGCAGCCGCCAGCTGACCCTGCACCACGCTGTCGTAGGACGGCCGGTCCACCGAGCGGAACACCCCGATCGGGGTGTTGCGCAGGTCCAGACCGGGCAGCCGGGACAGCGCGAAGGCGTACGCCGGGTCGGTCACCGTCGCGTCGTGCACGACGATCTCCTCCGGGCGCACCGAGCTGGTGTCCCGAACCTCGAGGCCGAAACCGCCCGGCGGGTGCACCACGCAGAACCGCCCGTCGGCACCGAAGGTGATCGGCTGCCCGTGCTCCAGGCGGATCAGGTAGTCGTCCCGGGTGGACGGGTCCTTCAGCTGGTCGAACGCCCCATCGTTGAAGATGTTGCAGTTCTGGTAGATCTCCACGAAGGCCGAGCCCTCGTGTTCCGCGGCGGCCCGCAGCACCGACTGCAGGTGCTTGCGGTCGGAGTCGATGGTCCGGCCGACGAAGCTGGCCTCCGCGCCGAGGGCGAGCGAGAGCGGGTTGAACGGGGCGTCCGCCGAGCCGGCCGGCGTGGACTTGGTGATCTTGCCGACCTCGGACGTCGGAGAATACTGACCCTTGGTCAGACCGTAGATCCGGTTGTTGAACAGCAGGATCTTGAGGTTGACGTTGCGCCGCAGCGCGTGGATCAGGTGGTTGCCGCCGATGGAGAGCGCGTCGCCGTCGCCGGTGACCACCCAGACCGACAGGTCCGGCCGGGACACCGACAGGCCGGTCGCGATCGCCGGGGCCCGACCGTGGATCGAGTGCATCCCGTACGTGTTCATGTAGTACGGGAAGCGCGACGAGCAGCCGATCCCGGAGACGAAGACGGTGCGTTCCCGGGGGATGTTCAGCTCCGGCATGAACTGCTGGATGGCCGCCAGGATCGCGTAGTCACCGCAGCCGGGACACCAGCGCACCTCCTGGTCGGACTTGAAGTCCTTCGCGGTGAGCTTGACGGCGACGGGCTCAGACATTCTTCAGCACCTCTTCCAGCGTCGTCTCCAGCTCGGCGGCCGTGAACGGAAGGCCGCGGACCTGGTTGTAGCTGATCGCGTCGACCAGGTAGCGGGCCCGGATGACGTGGGCGAGCTGGCCCAGGTTCATCTCCGGGATGACCACCTTGTCGTACGAGCGCAGCACCTCGCCGAGGTTGGCCGGCATCGGTGCCAGGTGCCGCAGGTGCGCCTGGGCGATGGAGAGACCGCGCTGGCGCACGCCGCGGCACGCCGCGCCGATCGGCCCGTACGTCGAGCCCCAGCCGAGGACCAGCACCCGGGCGTCGCCGTCCGGGTCCTCCACCTCGATGTCCGGCACCGGGATCGTCTCGATCCGGGCGGCCCGGGTGCGCACCATGAAGTCGTGGTTGGCCGGGTCGTAGGAGATGTCCCCGGTCTTGTCGGCCTTCTCCAGGCCGCCGATCCGGTGCTCCAGGCCCGCCGTGCCGGGGATCGCCCACGGCCGGGCCAGGGTCTCCGGGTCACGCAGGTAGGGCAGGAAGGTGGTGCCGTCCTCGCCGTTGGGCTTGGTGGCGAACTCGACCCGCAGGTCGGGCAGCGACTCCACGTCGGGCAGCAGCCAGGGCTCGGAGCCGTTGGCGACGTAGTTGTCGGACAGCAGGATCACCGGGGTGCGGTAGGTGAGCGCGATCCGGGCCGCTTCCAGCGCCGCGAAGAAGCAGTCCGACGGTGAGCGGGGCGCGATCACCGCGATCGGCGCCTCACCGTGCCGACCGTAGAGCGCCATGTTGAGGTCGGCCTGCTCGGTCTTGGTCGGCATGCCTGTCGACGGGCCGGCGCGCTGCACGTCGACGATCACCAGCGGCAGCTCCAGCGCCACCGCGAGCGAGATCGTCTCGCTCTTGAGCGCCACACCGGGGCCGCTGGTGGTGGTCACGCCGAGCGACCCGCCGTAGGAGGCGCCCAGTGCGGCGCCGACCGCGGCGATCTCGTCCTCGGCCTGCATGGTGAGGACACCGAAGCGCTTGTGCTTGCTCAGCTCGTGCAGGATGTCCGACGCGGGCGTGATCGGGTACGCGCCCAGGAAGACCGGCAGCCCGGAGCGGACCCCGGCGGCGACCAGCCCCAGCGAGAGGGCCGCGTTGCCGGTGATGTTGCGGTACGTGCCCGGCTGCATCTTCGCCGGCTTGACCTCGTAGCGGACCGCGAAGTCCTCGGTGGTATCGCCGAAGTTCCAGCCGGCCTTGAAGGCGGCGACGTTCGCGGCGACCAGCTCCGGACGGGCCGCGAACTTGCGCTCCAGGAAGCGCAGCGTCGACTCGAAGGGCCGGGAGTACATCCACGAGAGCAGGCCGAGCGCGAACATGTTCTTCGACCGCTCGGCGTCCTTCTTGGACACCTGGTGGGCGGCGAGCGCGCCGACAGTCATCGAGGTCAGCGCCACCGGGTGCACGACGTAGCCGGCCAGCGAGTCGTCGTCCAGCGGGCTGGTCTGGTAGCCGACCTTGGCGAGGTTGCGCTTGGTGAACTCGTCGGTGTTGACGATGATGTCCGCGCCGCGCGGCAGGTCGGCCAGGTTGGCCTTGAGCGCCGCCGGGTTCATCGCCACCAGCACGTTGGGCGCGTCACCCGGCGTGAGGATGTCGTAGTCGGCGAAGTGCACCTGGAAGCTCGACACACCCGGCAGGGTCCCGGCGGGAGCCCGGATCTCGGCGGGGAAGTTTGGCAGCGTGGAGATGTCGTTGCCGAGCTGCGCCGTCTCCGAGGTGAACCGGTCGCCGGTCAGCTGCATGCCGTCGCCGGAGTCCCCGGCGAACCGGATGACGACCCGGTCGAGTTGACGGATCTGCTTGGTCACTGTGCCACCTTCGTTCGCGACTGCGGGGCTTGCCCGGCCACGGAACCTCCTTGACGCAACGCTTCACCGCACCGCCCCAGGCTGGTCCGGCCGCTGTCGTTCCTCACCTGAGAGCCTACGTCTAAGGGAGCCCTAACTATCGCCGGAGGTCCGCCGACTGGGACCAGACGGTGGTGAAAAATGCCCGCCTTTGCGGTATTACGCCCCGCCCGCCGTAATTCAGATCACCCCCGGACGCGTCGATGACCCCGGCCGGGCGGGGCCGGGGTCGTCCGTCGATCAGTCGGCGGGGTTGGTGGCGGGCTCGGGCGGCGGGCCGCCGAACCGGCGGCGCAGCGAGGTCATGGCCAGCGTGAGGGCCAGCACCACCAACAGCGTGGAGACCACGATCAGGATGACAGCGGTGCGCTGCACCGAGGTCAACCCGCCGTCTCCGCTCGCGGCGCCGGCCGGCAGGACGCCCTGCGAGCCGGTCGGTGCGGGAGGGGAGACCACCGGCGTGGCCAGGGCGGCCGCCGCGGTGATCCGGAAGCTCATCTGCACCCGACGGGTCGGGCCGCTGCGGGGATCGAGTTGACCGATCACGGCACCGGACAGCGGAGCCTCCCGCTGGGCCTGCGGTGTCGCCTCCACCGGCAGCCGCACCTCGGCGGTCGTGCCGGCCAGCACCATCCCGGCGTCACAGCGGGTACGCGACGGGTCGACCGCCACACAACCGGACGGCGGGGTCGGCACCGTCACCCCGGCCGGCAGGACGACCTCGACCCGGCCGGCGGCGTCCACCGTGCCGGTGTTGCCCAGCCGGAGCGTGAGGGTGCCGGGGCTGCCGCTGATGTCGAAGGCCACCTCGTCGGCGGCGAGCGCGATCCCGGGCACCGGCGGACCGGGTGGGAAGAGCACCGCGAAGCCCTGGTCGTCGGTCGCCTCGCCGGCGACTCCCGGTGCGTCCGCGATGACCCGGACGGAGCCGCTGAGCGGCATCTGCTTCCACGCCGTGCCGGCGACGCGCAGGCGCAGCACCGTGCTGAACCGGACGCCCGCCTCCGCCGTCCAGGCCCCGCAGCGGTACGCGCCACCACCGGCGGCGACGCAGCCCTTGGTGCCGGCGTCGCTCAGCCCGACGGGCAGCGTGTACGACAGCCGGATCCGTTGCGTGGTGGTACCCGTGTTCCGCACGGTGACCTGCAGGGTGGCCGCCGTGCGCGCCGCGTTCCAGTACGCCTCGCCGAGGGTGACGTCACCGGTGGTGACCTGCACGCCCAGCGGGCTCCGCGGTGGTGCCGCCGAACCCGGCGCGGACGGGTGGACCGGCGGAGCCGGGGGTGTCGCGGGAGCCGGCGGCGTTGGCGGGGCCACAGGTGTCGGTGGCACCGGGGGAGCCGGGCTGGGCGGTCGGGTGGTGCCGCCCGGCGCGGGTGCGACGGTGGTCGGCACCGGCGGGACCTCCGGTGCGGTGGTCACCGGTGCTGGTGGCGTCGTCTCCGGTGGTGGCGCGGTGGTCTCCGGGGCCGGCTCGGTCGGCCCCGGTTCACCGCCCGGATCCTCGGTCGGGGTGGGCTCCTGCGCCGGCGTGGTCGGGGGCCCGTCTCCCGGCTCGTTGACCGGGCCGGCCGAGCTGAGGACCGGTTCCGTGTCCGGTGTGGCCGCACTGGCGCCGGCAGGTCCCAGGGCGAGCGCCGCGAACAGGCCGAGCGCGAGCGCCAGCACTGGCGTGCGGCGCCGCCCCTCCGCCCGCTTGCCGGGCGGTGCCTTCACGCGGGCCATCTGTCCTCCGGTGCCGTGGGTGGGGTGTCCAATATTCGGTAACAGTTGCCACAGTGCACTAGTCCCATCCGGAAACAAATCCGTAACGTGTTGGGGACAGCGCGTCCGGGGCGGGCGGTAGGCTGCCGACTGTGACCGGATACCTGGGCTCGTACGCGACGCTCGGGCTGCTGTTGCTCGCCAGCGTCCTCTTCTTCGTTACGGCGTTCTCCGCCAACCGGGTGTTACGCCCGACGCGTCCGGCCGACCCGCCGGGCAAGCGGGCCAGCTACGAGTGCGGGCTCGATCCGGTCGGCGCCGACTGGGCGCAGATGCAGATCCGCTACTACGTGTACGCCTACCTGTACGTGCTGTTCGCGGTCGAGGCGGTGTTCCTCTTCCCCTGGGCCGTGGTCTTCGACCGGCCGGGCTTCGGTCTGGTGACGGTGGTCGAGATGGCGGTGTTCGTGGCGGTGCTCGCGCTCGGCATCCTCTACGCGTGGCGTAGGAACATCCTGCGCTGGACCTGAGCGCACCGGCCTCCGGCGATCGTGTCGGCCCGTCCGCCCGAACGAGGTCGGTTACGGCAACAACCGGTCAGGCGAGCCCTCGGCGGGTCGCGGTGGGCGGCCGGTCGCCCCGGATCGAGGCCACCATGTCCAGCACCCGGCGGGTCGGGCCGACCTGATGGGCCCGGAAGACCCGGGCGCCCAGCCAGGCCGAGACCGCCGTCGCGGCGAGCGTCCCCTCCAACCGTTCGGCCACCGGCAGCCCCAACGTCTCGCCGATGAAGTCCTTGTTGGAGAGCGCCACCAGCACCGGCCAGTCGGTCCCGGTCAGCTCGTCCAGCCGACGGGTGATCTCCAACGAGTGCCGGGTGTTCTTGCCGAAGTCGTGCGCCGGGTCGATGAGAATGCCGTCGGGGCGTACCCCTGCCGCCACCGCGCGCTCGGCGAGCCCGGTCACCGTCGCGACCACGTCGGCGACCACGTCGGTGAAGGCGGCCCGGTGCGGCCTGGTCCGCGGCGTCAGGCCGCCGGCGTGCGAACAGACCAGGCCGGCGCCGGTCCGCGCGGCCACCCGCACCAGGGCCGGGTCGGCGCCCGACCAGGTGTCGTTGAGCAGGTCGGCGCCGGCCGCCACGGCCTCCGTCGCCACCTCGGCACGCCAGGTGTCGATGGAGATGACCACCTGCGGAAACGCGGCCCGGACGGCGGCGATGGTGTCCACCGTGCGCCGGATCTCCTCGGCGACGCCCACCTCCGCGCCGGGGCCGGCCTTGACCCCGCCGATGTCGATGATGGCCGCACCCTCGTCCACCGCCCGCTCCACGGCGCGGAGCGCGCTGTCGGCGGCGTAGGTGGCCCCTCGATCGAAGAACGAGTCCGGCGTGCGGTTGATGATCGCCATCACCACCAGCTCGCCGGGGGCGAACGTGTGCCCACCGAGCCGAAGCGCCCCGGCCATGCCCGCCTCCTGGAAGTTCGCGCCGTCGCCGCCGCGTCGGCCGGTCCCGACGCTAGTCGGTCGCCCGTGCGCGTTTCCGGGCGGGCGGCGGCGTCTATCGTGATCTAGGCGGGTGGCGGGGTCGCTCCGGGCCGGCTGCCATGCCACGATCTGTACATGGGTCAGCTTCTGCTCCTCCTGGTCGTGGCGTTGACCGTCGCGGCGGTGATTTTCGGCGTGACGGTGCTGGTCAGCGGCCGTGATCCCGGCCTGGTGCCGGCCGAGCCGGATTCGCAGGCCGTGGCGCTGCCCGGCACCCGCCCGTTACGCGAATCCGACGTGGGGGCGGTCCGTTTCGACACCGGGCTGCGCGGGTACCGGATGGACCAGGTCGATCAGGCGATGCGCCGTGCCGCCTACGACATCGGTTACAAATCCGAGCTGATCGGCGTACTGGAGTCGGAGGTCATCGCGTTGCGTGAGGGACGCACCGACGACGCGGACGCGCTGCGCCAGGCCCGCGAACAGTCCACCAGCAAGGTGGCGACCGCCGACGCGGCAGAGCCGACCGAGGCAGCCGAGCCCGGTGAGACCGCCGAGCCGGGTAAGGACGCGCCGCTGACCGCCGAGGCCGGCTCGGCCCCGGTCGGCTCGACGGCCCCCGGCCCGGTGTCCGCCGCCACCTCGTCCGCGGCGGACTCCGACGGGGTGGCGCCCGCCGTCGACGAGTCGGCCGATCGTGGGCAGACCGACCCCGCGTCCGCCGACGGCACCGAGCAGCGCGACGCGGTGGTTCGGTCGGAGTCGGCGTGACCGACCCGGCGGGCGCTGACGATCTTCGGGAGGCGGCCCAGCCGGGTGCCGGCGAGGTGACCGCCACGGTGATCGTGGACGCCCCGGCGGAGCGGGTCTTCGCCGCGTTGCTCGCCTGGGAACGGCAGTCGGACTGGATCCCGTTCACCCGGGTCCGGGTGGTCGAGGGCGACGGGCGTGAGGGCAGCCGGATCGAGGCGGTGACCGCGCTCGGCCGGGCGACGTTGCGCGACGAGATGCGGGTGGTCCGGGTCGACGAGCCGTACGAGATCGGCGTGGTGCACCACGGCCAGCTGCTGCGTGGCCCGGGGGTGCTGCGCTGCACCCAGCTGGGCCGGGACCGCACCCAGGTCGTCTGGCACGAGTGGTTCCACCTGCCGGGCGGGCGGGCCGGTCGACTGGCCTGGCCGGTGCTCTGGCCCGGCTCCAAGCTCGGCCTCACCCAGGCACTGAAGAGGTTTGCCCGTCTGGTCGAGCAGGGCCGGCTGCCCTGACTGTGCGGCCCGGTGCCGGTTGCCAGCCCGGTGCCCGGAAGAGATACCCGGCGCGCTGCCGCCAGCTCGCCGCGGCGCGCAGGTCGCGGGCGATCGAGGCGTACTCGTGGAAGGCCACCCGGACCGGGTTGTAGCTGCCGACGTTCTTGGTCAGGCCGTACACGCAGCGCTCCCGTTCCGGGGCGAACGACCCGAAGAGCCGGTCCCAGACGATGAGGATGCCGCCGAAGTTGCGGTCCAGGTAGCTGCCCTGTGACGCGTGGTGCACCCGGTGGTGCGACGGGGTGTTGAACACCGCCTCGTACCAGCGCGGCATCTTGTCGATCCGTTCGGTGTGGATCCAGAACTGGTAGAGCAGGTTGACCGAGCCGCAGAACGCGACAACGGCCGGGTGGACGCCGACCACGATCAGCGGCAGGTAGAACACCCAGCTGGTGAGGCCGGTCCACGGCTGGCGCAGTGCGGTGGAGAGGTTGAACCGCTGCGACGAGTGGTGCACCACGTGGGAGGCCCAGAGGATGCGGATCACGTGGTGGCTGCGGTGCGACCAGTAGTAGCAGAAGTCCTGCGCGAGCAGAACCAGCGGCCAGGTCCACCAGAGTTCGGCGACCCGCAGCGGGGTGAGTGCGTAGAGCAGCGCGTACGCGGCGGCGATCGGCACCTTCCAGAGCAGGTCGGCGACGAGGCTGCCCAGCCCCATGGTCAGGCTGGTGGCGGTGTCGGCGCCGCCGTAGCCGACCTCGTCGTCGTCGCGGTGCAGCAGGTAGGAGACCCGTTCCAGCACGATGAGCAGCACGAAGGCCGGGATCGACCAGGCGATGATGTCCGGGAATTCCTTCACCGTGGCCTCCGCTCGCCGTCACCGGTCGGGGGCGCACCGTCGGGTGACCTCGACCTACCGGTCGGTAACAAGCACGATAGGCAGCCGGACGGCCGGTGGCAATGGGGTGTCGGACCGATGCCCTAGCGTGTACGAGGTGACTGACCTGGTGATCGGCGCTGATGGGCTGGCCCGCTGCGCCTGGGGGTCGAGCACCCCCGACTACGCCGTCTACCACGACACCGAGTGGGGGCGACCGCTGCACGGCGACGACGCGCTCTACGAGCGGATGACGCTGGAGGCGTTCCAGTCCGGGTTGTCCTGGCTGACCATCCTGCGCAAGCGTCGGGGTTTCCGGCTGGCCTTCGAGGAGTTCCACCTCCCGAGCGTCGCGGGCTCCGGCGACGCCGACGTGACCCGGCTGCTCGCCGACGCCGGCATCGTCCGCAACCGAGCCAAGATCGAGGCGGCGATCGCCAACGCCCGCGCCGCCCTGGAGCTGCCCGAGGGCTTGTCCGCGCTGCTCTGGTCCTTCGCGCCGGAGCCCCGCCCGGCCCGCCCGGCCTCGTTCGCCGAGCTCGCACCGATCACCCCGGAGTCGACGGCGATGGCCAAGGCGCTCAAGAAGCGCGGCTTCCGGTTCGTCGGCCCCACCACCGCGTACGCACTGATGCAGGCCACCGGAATGGTCGACGATCACATCGTCGGCTGTCACGTCACCGTCGCACCGACGGCGTGATGAGATGGCAGACATGACGACCGAGACCGCGTACCGGGCCGGTGCGGCCGGCAACGCCGACGGGGTGGGCACCTGGGCCGTGCTGCTGCCCGCCGAGCGGTACGACGCCGAGCGGCTCGTGCACCACGACACGCTGGAGTTGACCGGGCTGACCGACGCCGTCCGGCCGGGGCTGGGAGACCAGGTGGCGGTGCTTGTCGACGCGCCGCCCCGGCTGGTGGCCCTCGGTCGGGTCACCGCGCCGGGTCAACGCCACCGCGAGGACCCGGACGACCCGCAGTCGCCGAGCGAGCCGGGGACGCTCGTCGTCGCGTACACC
>NZ_JAGPXZ010000070.1:0-13977 GCF_018070305.1 Micromonospora sp. M51
AACACTGAGCGCCCGGCGAGGTAGAGCGCGGGCCCTCCGAGGATGGCTCCGACCCAGGCGGGTTTGGCCTCTCCGGATGGATCTATGAGGACGAGTTCGGAGCCGGCCGAGGTGGCGAGGATGCCGGACACCATGAGCAGGTGGGCGAACTCGGCCCACCGACCGAGCCGGCCCGGGTCGGCGGATGCCGCGATGGCCTCGCCCAGGATCTGGCCGGCTCGATAGAAGTAGATCCGCCACAGCAACACCGTGGTGAGGAACGACAAGGTAAGGGCCATCATTCGTTCGGCCACGATCGAGCCGCGGAGAAGACTCGACCCGGAGGTCAGGATCGTCTCGCCAAGCGCGACAATGACAAGCTGCCAGTAGCGCTCGGCCAGGTGCTCGCCCGCGACGGCCCACGGGGACACCCGCGAGCGGCCCAGCCCCGGTATCGGCCAGCCGAGCCTGGCCCCCAGGTAGTCGATTGCCAGGGCCACCGTCCACAGCGAATTGCGCGTCACCTCGGGAGCGAAGGCTCCGGCGAGCCACGGTACGGCCGACGCACTGAACCAGATGAGCGCCAACATATTGACGCGGCGCAAATTGTGACCGCGCACGATGCCCACGAAGAAGAGGGTGCGGCCCACCTGAATCGCGACATAGGTGCTCGCGAACAGCATGCCAGTGTCGGCGAGAGCCCCCGCAATCGCGACCGCCATGAGCAGGCTTCCGTACATCGTCGCGACGACAACGAACTGGATCGGCGGCTGGAACGGATCGAATCTGCTGGTCACCCATGCCGTCTGGGTCCAGATCCACCACAGGGCCAACAGCAGCAGCAGAGTCTCGCCGTTCTCCGCGAGGGAGGTGGTCAACCGCTCCGCGACGTGCCCCCTGGTGTAGTCCAACACCAACTCGTGCACAATTCGGGTGAGCGCGAAGACGTAAACGAGATCGAAGAACAGTTCCAGGAACGTCGGCCGCTGCGGACTCTCACGCCTGCGCAGCAGATTGGCCACTCTGTTACTCGTCACCCGGCCCGCTCGCTTCGTCGGCTAGTCGCTGAAGCAGTCGTACCACGTTGCCGGAGCGATCACGGACAAAAGACGCATCCGCGATGGAGGATGTTGCAGCTCGCCGGAGCGGGACCCGCCTGTCGGGCCGCACCCGGCGACGTTCAACGGTGGAGCGCGCACCGCCGGTCCCACGCCACCCCCGCACACTGGTAGCCGTCGTCTGCCGTTCCAGGAAATCAATATAATTTTTCTACTTTGGACGACTTACCAGGAAACATGAGCCCTGTGCTGCGGCACCCCCGCTCCAGGGCGCTACCGGGACAAGGGAGCGGCATGGCTCGGCACGAGCGGCCCGTAGATCCGACGGCTGGACCGTTGTCGTCCTTCGCCCATGAGCTACGGAAGTTACGTGTCGAAGCGGGCAACCCCACCTACCGGCGATTGGCCGAGGTGGCCGGCTACAGCGCCTCGACCCTCTCCGCCGCTGCCAGCGGAATCCGGCAACCCAGCCTCGACGTGCTGCTCGCGTACGTCGGGGCCTGCGGCGGGGACACCGCCCAGTGGAGGCAGCGTTGGCTCGAACTGGACGAGGAACTGCGGCCCGCCAGTTCGGCCAGCGCGCCAGCCGACCCGGCAAGGGCAGAAACACCCGACCCGACGCCGGCCGAACCGCTCGCCACACCCTTCGCCGAGTCACCATCCACTGTGACTGCCGGAGATTCACCCGCCCCGGCCACTGACGAGCCAACCGACGGCGCGGCCGGACCGGCCCACGATCGGCCCGCGAGCCCCCCGCGGCACCGGAAACTCCGACGGCGACTGGCGCTGGCGGCGGTGGCGGTCGCCGGTATCGCCGGTACCGCCGCCGTGGTGCCGATGACCCAGCTGAGGTGGCCGGCCAGCGGGGCGACGGCAGCCGCCGGCACGACGACCACCACAGCCTGCCCGGCGACCACCACGGACGCCGCCTTCACCGCCGTCACGTACGGCGGTGGCGTGCACGTCCGGAGCGAGCCCCGCCGCGACCAGGGCATCCTCTACACCATTCCGCCCGGCTGCGTGGTCGGGCTCACCGGCTACTGCCTGGGTGAGCGGATTGCCGACTCCACTTCCCAGACCCCCGACATCCGCTGGTTCACCCTCGCCGACGGTGGGCTGATCGCCTCCGGGGTGGTGCACGGCAACCCGCCCGCAGGCCTGGAACCGTCCCGCTGCCGGGGCGACCGACCCGGGCCGGCCGCGATCGCCCTCGCGATCGCCCCCGATGTGACCGGCCCGGGTGGGTGGCGGCTGAGCGCGACCGGCACGAACGTGGAGATCGTCGGCTTTGCCGCCTACTACGCGGACGACTCCGCGCTGCCGGCGGAGCGCCGCTGGCACCAGATCGGATTGACTGGATTGGCCGCCCCGCCGTTCGACCTCGTCTGGAAGCTCGACCGCCTGTCCGTGCAACCTGGACCCACTGCCGAGATCCCGGTGGCCGCTGTCGCCTGTTTCGGCGGTGGCGCGCCGACCGACGTACTCGACGTGCGGGCGGCCCGACCCGACGGCTCCAGCACCGCCGAGGCCCTGCCCCTCGCCGCCGACCAGCGGCTCGCGGCCCGTCGTACCGCCTGCCTCTACCCCTGACGGGGGCGTACGCGGACGGCCACCGGTGGCCCGGCGGGACGGATCCCACCGGGCCACCGGTCAGGCGTCACCGAACTCAACAGCCCTGGCGACCGGAGTGGATCCAGTAGGTGGTGCCGGCCCAGTCCATCTCGCCGTACGCGTCGACGCAGTTGTTCGCCGTGCCGGTCACTCCGCGCGGCCCGGCGTAGTACAGGTAGTCGGCGTTGTCCTTGGTGGAGACCGCGGTGGCGGTGCACGAGCCGCTTCCGGAGGTCTCCGCGCACCGGGCGATCTGCACGGAGGTCCGCGCCGAGGAGCCGTACGCCGCGCCGCGGTGGTACATGCAGGCGCTGTTCGTGCCGCCGTTGGTGCTGTTGTAGTAGATGACCAGCTCGGCAACGGGCTTGCTCGGCGGGTACGCGTAGCTGTAGGTGACAGTGCCCGAGCAGGCCACCGCCGCCTGCGACGGGGCCGCCGTGACGACCAGCACCGTGCCGAAGGTCAGCAACGCCACCAGCGCTCCGAACACCTTGCGCAGCATCATGACTTCCACTCCTCCGGGACGAGGTTGGTTGACAGCCGTCCCGTCGTCCACTTCTACGGAACAGAGAAGTTGATCGCCGCTGATGGTGGCGCCAATCAATCAATCCCGCACAACGCTGGACAACCGCGTACCGCGTCTCCGCACCGCGCCGTCGCTGTAGTGGAACTTCTCGTCGCCACGCAGCAGGATGCTCACCGAAGCCAGCCGAGGAGGCGGGCCGGTGCCGTGCGGCGCCGGCCAGCTCCAAGGGTTTGCTCGGCCGCCAGGGCGCAACATCAGAACGAGACATCGATCTTGTCATCACCCTCGATTCTCCGCTGTCTGCATGTCCGCCCCGCTCTGGTATGTACCGATCCGGCGGGAAAGGTCGCTGCGGGTTTGACCTGTCGGCACCGGGTGCGTCTCTGACGCTCGTTGGATCACCAGCGCGGCCGTGGCAGGCAAGGTGCGAGAGGAACGCAGCGTCGCCTCAATCGCCGAAATAGGCTGTCGGTCATGCATGGGTTCACCGACGTCGATCGCCAGTCAAACCCGGACTCGTGGGTCGGCGTACTGGACCGCCTCACCCAGGAGCCCTTTTACCAGGCATACCAGCAGCGGGTTCGGGAGTTGCTCCAGCCGGTGCCTGGCCGTCGGTATGTCGATGTTGGCGCTGGCACCGGGGCAAGTGCAGCCACGCTGAAAGATGACCACGGCGCCAGTGTGGCAACCGTGGACTCTTCCCTGACCATGGCCGCTGCCACGCGAGCCCGGGGCGTGACACAATGCACAGTCGCCGACGCCCATCACCTGCCGTTTCTCGACAACTCCTTTGACGGGGCATGGGCCGATCGCACCCTGCAACACCTCGCCGATCCCCAGGCCGCGATCAAGGAACTCATCAGGGTGGTACGGCCCGTTGGACGCATCGTCCTCGCAGACCCCGACTACGACACTCAGGTACTCGACATCGCCGACCAGAACCTGGCCCGACGCGTGCTGCGATTCCGAGCCGATGTCCTCCTCCGCAACGGCACCCTGGCTCATCAACATGCCGGCCTTCTCGCCACACACGGACTGGTCGACATCACCGTCGAACCTCGACCGTTGCTCGTCCGGAACCCGACCGCCGTCGACAACGTTCTCGGCCTCCGCAGTTGGGCTGCCACGGCTGCTCAACGCGGTGTACTCCACCCCGCAGAAGCGCGTGCGTTCGAAGACCAGTTCGACGAGGCGGTCGTCGCACAGCGGTTCACCTACGCGGTCACGTTCTTCCTCACCGCCGCCACCGTCGCCTGAGGCGGGAGCACCCGGCGCAAGAACGTCGGATGTCGAAGCGGAACAAAGAGCTGCCGCTTTACCAGAGGTGGTGCCGTCGTTGACCGCTCCGAGATCCAGATTGACCAGATCACGCCGCATTCGCTGGGCAACCTGGTGTGGCGGGCCGTGGTTACACTGACGCCTCGAATGCCCCTGCTCGGCAACGGAAACGGAGGCGCGATGGCTAATCCGCTGTTGGACGCCGAGGATGCGAGGGAACGCCTGGAGGCATGGCAGGCCAATGCCGTGCGCCGGGCCGCCGACACGCAGGCCGCCAGTGCCGGCTTGCGCGCGCTGCGGGTCACGGCCAGCGACGCCCACGGGATCGTCGAGGTCACCGTCGACTCCACGGGGGCGATGGCCGACGTCCGGCTCTCCGCGCGGGTGCAGCGCGTGAGCCTGGAGCAGACGCAGCAGGCGATCATGGGCGCCTATCGCAACGCGCGGGTCAAGCTCGCCGAGGCCGCCGCCGAAGTCGTGCGGGAGACGGTCGGCGCCGACTCGGCGACCGGCCGGGCCCTGCTGGCCGGATTCCGGACCGCCGACACCGAGGACGAAGAGGGGCGTTACTGATGCACGGGGGGTTCGAGGTCGACGTCGAGGCCCTGCGCGCGCACGCCACGGCCATGTTGGCCATTCACGACCGCTTCGCCGCCGTCAAGGCAGCGAGCGCCACCATCTTCCAGGCCGACGAAGCGTACGGGCAGCTCTGCCAGTTCTTACCGCCCATCCTGGAGGGACGCCACCGGGACCAGGACAAGGGCGTGGGGATGCTCGCCGAGAACATCGCGCTGCTCGCCGCGGGAATCAAGAGAAACGCCGACGCCTACGAGCGGGCCGAGGAGTCGAACACCGACGGCTTCAACTCCTTCCACTCCGCGACCTGAGCCGGCCTGGCGCCCTCTCATGAGCAACCCACTGGTCGCCACGACCTCCGACATCGCTTCGACAAGCGCCGCGCACCGCGACGGCTGGACCGGCCTGCCGCTCGCCGACGACTACATGGGCATCAAGGCCGCCATCGACTCCGGCAGCTGGATCGACGGCTCAGTGGCGGGCTTGGGCGCCGCTCTCGACGGGGCGTCCATCGTCATCGACCCGTTCAGCACGCTCCTGTCGATGGGCATCGAGTGGGCCATCGAGCAGGTCGAGCCACTGAAGCAGGCACTCGTCTGGGTGGCCGGGGACCCCGAGACCATCGAGACGCACGCCTTGACCTGGGACAACATGGCCAGTGAGTTGTTCTCCATCGCCGAGGACCTCAAGGCGCGGCTGGTCGGCGACCTCGACGGATGGCAGGGCACGGCCGCCGACGCCTACCGCGACATCCTGACCATCAACATCGACGTCGCCGGGATCTTCGCGGGCACGGCCGCCGGCATGGGTGCCGCGACCCGTGGCGCGGGGGTCCTGGTGCAGACGGTGCGGGAGGTGGTGCGCGCCTTCATCGCCGACTGCATCGCCAAGGTCGTGGTGTGGCTGGCCGAGGTGGTCTTCTCTGTCGGCTTCGCCACACCGCTGGTCGCCTCCCAGCTCGCGGTCGCCGTCGTCCGCTGGACCGGCCGCATCTTCGGCTGGCTGATGGGCCTGATCAGCAGCCTCTCCGCCCTTCGCGCACTCCTCGACGTCTAGGCGGCCCACGATGCGACAACTCATGGCGGCTCTGCGGACCACCGCCGTCGTGGTGGTCCTGTTCGCTGTGGCGGGTATCCACAAGCGGCCCCCGGGCCCCACCCCACCGCACGGCGGTGGCGACGATGGCGCCAAGCCTAAAAAGTTCAACCCGGCAATGATGCCCAAGCGCGTGGGAGCGGCCCAGCAGCACGGCCTCAAGCGCGCCGGGGAAGGCCGCCCGAAGGACGCCGACACATCCGAGCCCGAGGTACCCAAGAGGACCAACCCCTGGGACGACCCCGAGTTCGCCGACGCCCTGTACGACATGGACCGCTTCGGTCAGATGGGCGACGGGGCGATGGACAAGATCTGGGACGGCGACGGCAAGGGCAATGGCGACCACAAGCCCTCCTCCACCGAGCCCGGCAAGACGCGCTTCCCGCCCGGCACCACCAGGGAGCAGGTCGAGGGCTGGTTCAAGAGCATCGCCGCCAACCCCGACAGCCGCCCTCAGGCGCGTCCCGGCGGCGACGGCTGGGTCGTCATCGGCACTCGCGACGGCATCACCTGCAAAGTTACCCTGGACAAGGACGGCAGCATCTCCGGCGGCCACCCCGTCAGCGGCGAGGGCGTCACCACCAACCCGCTGCCCTAACCACCGCACCCACGGGAGACCCATGGAAGTCAACGATTACATCCGGCGCACCCTCCGGATCATCGACCAGCTCGCACCCAAGATCAGCCCGAAGTACCTGCCGATCGTCCGGGACGCCGCCGGCGCCGGGGCCTGGGACCTGGCGATCACGACGCTCGTCGGCGCCGTGTGGGAGGAGGGCGTTGTGATCACCACGGCGGAGAAGGACGCGCTGCGGGAGCTCATGGAGTACCTCCAGGAGCCTCTGACGCGCCTGGAGCAGATCCGGACCTCGGACTGACGGCCGAAGCGTAGATCGGGCCCCTCGAACCCTGCACCGTGTCGACCTCCGCCCCCGCTGGCACTCCCCCGCCGAGGCCGCCGTCCTGCTCGGCTTCGGCATCTCCAAGGTCAGGACGCGGGTGGGAACGGGAGCCAGCGGCCAGACGACCGCCACAGACGACGCGTCCTGGCCAGCCTCACCCAGTCGTCACCGTACGGATCTTCTCCAGAATGCGGTCGGCGTCCTGGCCCAACTCCACGACGATGTCCAGCGCTTCCCGCCACACCCCACGCGCCGCCGACCGTTCGCCCACAGCGAGATGGGTGTCGCCGAGGTGCGTAAGCGTGGTTGACTCGTAGTAGCGTTCGCCCGCCTCGCGCCAGAGCGACAGGGCCTGTCGGTAGCACTCGGTGGCCTCGGGATACTGGCCCAGATGGTGGTGCACGCACCCGAGGCTGTCCCAGGTGTGAGCCTGCCAGTAGCGGTCACCGGCCTCCTGTTGCAGCAGCAGCGCCCGCTGGCAGTGGTGTAGCGCAAGCTCGTGGTCACCGAGCTGGCTGTGGTACCAACCCGCGTTGTTCAGGGCGTTCGCCTGCCCGGCTCGGTGCCCGGCCGCCCGGAACAGCCGATGCGCCAGTTCGGCGTAGCGCAGGGCGAGCCGGGGCTGACCGCGATGCTCGGCGACCGTACCCAGGTTGAGCAGGGTGCGGGCCTGCCCGACCTGGTCGCCGAGCTCGCGGTAGAGCCGCACCGCGTGCCACAGGTGGTCGCGGGCCTCGCCGTGCAGACCCCGACGCAGATGCGCGATGGAGATGTTGCGGTGTGCGCGGGCCTGCCCGTCCCGGTCCCCGACCCGGCGGGCCGCCTCCAGCGCGAGCTGTTGAACGAATGCCTGGTCATGCCAGCGGCCACACCGGTCCAGGAACGTGGTCAGGGCCCAGCCGAGCTGCCACGCGTGGACGTCGTACCCGTCGCCGCCGGCCCGTCGCAGAAGATCGAGCAGCACCGGGTACTCCTGGCTGAACCAGGTCCGGGCGACCTCGCGGTCGCCGATGGCCGCCACGGTCACGCCCGCCACCGCCGGTGGTAGCCGGATCGGATCCCGATGCGGATGCAATCGCAGGTCGGCGAGGTGGGCGCTGGCCAGGTAGTGGTCAAACATCCGGTTGGTCACCGCGAGCCGCTCGGCGCCGTCCTCCTCAATGTCCGTCCGCTCCATGGCGTACGCGCGGAGCAGATCGTGCATCGTGTACCTGCCGGGCGTGTGCTCGGTGACCATGTGCGCGTGCGCGAGCTCAGCCAACAGCGGGCGTACCCGCGCGGGTGGAACACCGGCGAGGCTGGCCGCGGCGACCACACCCAGATCCGGGCCGGGATGGATGCCGAGCAGTCGGAACAGGCGCGCGGCCGGACCGCTCAGGGCGCGGTACGACCAGGAGAAGACCGAGCGGACGTCGGTCTCGGCGTCGGTGAACCCCTCCAGACCTCCGTGGGCCAGGTCCAGTTCCTCGGCGATGGCCCGCAGCGAGAAGCGGGGGTGGTCGACCAGCCGGGACGCAACGATGGCCAGTGCCAGGGGCAGCCCCGCCGACCGGGCCGCGATCGTCGCGACGGCTGCCGGCTCGGCGGTGAGCCGGGTCGCTCCGAGGCGGCGGATCAACATACTGTGCGCGTCGCCGAGCGGCAGCGGGTCGACGGTGATCGGATGGGCCCCCTCGGTCATCACCAGGCCGGTCAGCCTGCTGCGGCTGGTGACCAGGGTGAGGCAGCCGGGTCCACCCGGCAGCAGCGGGCGGACGTGCTCGCTGTCGCGGGCGTTGTCCAGCACCAGCAGGACCCGACGACCGGCCAGCAGCGTGCGCAGCAACGCCGACTGGGCGGCGAGCCCTTCGGGCAGCTGCTGTGCCGGCACCTCGAACGCGTCCAGGAAGCCACGAACCGCCTCACCGGGGTCAAGCGGCGGACCGGTTGGATGGAAGCCGCGCAGATCGACGTGAAGGTGGCCGTCCGGAAACCGGTCGGCCACGAGGCGGGCGAAGTGGACCGCCAGGGCCGTCTTCCCCACCCCCGCGATGCCGGAGAGGACCGCCACCATGGCCGTGCGGGTCCGAGCCCCCGCGTCCAGCAGCCCGGACAACTCGTCAAGCTCGGCGGTGCGTCCGGTGAAGGCGTACGGAGACGCGGGTAGCTGCGCCGGAACCGGCTTGGTCGTGGTCGATGCCTCCGGCTGGCTGGGCTCCGGCCGGGAGATTGCCGCAGGCGCCGTGACCGGTGCCAGTCGCGGGTCGGCGTTGAGGATTGCCCGGTGCAGCTCGGTCAGTTCCGGTCCCGGCTCGATCCCTAGTTCACCCACCAGCAGTCGGCGTACCTGGTGATACGTCCGGAGCGCCTCGGTCCGGCGGCCTGCCCGGTACAGGGCGAGCATGAGCTGCCCGTGGGCCCGTTCGCGCAGTGGTTCCGCCGCGACCAGGTCGGCGATCTCGTCCACGAGTTCGGCTCCGCCGCCCAGCGTGAGTTCAAGCGACAGGCGTTCTTCCTGGAGGCTGCGGCGTTGGTCGTTAAGCTGCGCCGCCGCCGCCTCGACCAGCCGGCCGGTCACTCCGGTGAAGGCGGACCCGCGCCACAGCGCCAGCGCCTCCCGCAGGTGGACGACCGCGCCGGTCAGGTCACCGGCCGCAGCGAGCCGGCGGCCCTGCCGTGCGCGCTCGACGAAGACCCGCAGGTCGATCTCGTCGTCCGGGACGCGAAGCAGGTAACCGCCGGAGTCGGTGACGATCTCGCCAGCCCGCGCCAACTGCCTCCGCAAGGTCGACACGCAGTTGCGGACCACCTTGACCGAGCTGGTGGGCGGATGCTCGTCCCAGATCACGTCGACCAGCCGCGACAGCGGCACCACGTGGTTCGCGTCGAGCAACAGGGCAGCCAGGATCCGTTGCTCCCGTGCTGCGCCCAGGGAGATCTGGCCAGCGTCGAGACGTACTCGGAGCGGGCCCAGCGCCTCGAACCTCACGTACCTCCCGCCCTCGTCCGCGCCGCACGAGCTGTTCTCCGTGAACCGCGTGGGACCGCCGAATGAGCCCCGCCACCGCGGATTTTCCCACCGCTACGAGCTATTGCACAGCCAACTGTCGATGGCTCTGTTCCGTAATGTTTCGGCGCCGCCGGGGACGAGCCGGGGATCGATCGGGGACGGCCGGGCGCAGGGTGCTCCGGAAGAGTCACTGCTGTGCGGGAGGAAGTCATGATGCATCGCAAGATCTGGTTCGGCCTGCTCGTGCTGGCCCTGGCAACGGTCTCCCTCGGCTTCGGGGCGCGCGGCCAGGCCGACCCCGGCTGGCCGGGCCCACCGCCACGACACCGGGCCACGGAACTCTCCGACGCGATCCTGTTCAACGACGGGCCGGCTGCCTTCCGACTGGTCTACCTGCAGCGCCCGCCGACCCGGTGGACATCGGCGCTGCGGTACGCCCAGAGCGCGCTCAACGCCGAGCTGACCCGCCGGGGCACCTGGTCCGACGTGATGATCGGGCAACGGGTACAGAGCGGCAACCCGGTCGTGGTGCGCGACGGGCTCGTCACCCTCGTCGCACTGGCCCGCGAGGTGTTCAACCGGACATTCGGCAAGGAGACCGTGGACTCCGCCGTGCTCCTGGTCAACGACGCCCTGTTGGAGAACGCGTACGAGGTCGTCCGGGCAGACTCCTACATCGACATGGACAACAACAACCGCACCCCGCTGGAGGTCGGCACCATCCGGGCCGTCTTCGCCGGTGGCTTCGCCGACTGGTCCTGGGACATGGCCGGAAACCCAGCGCCACGGGCCAAACTGGTGCAGGACCAGTTCATCGCGACCATCGCCCGCGACCTGCGAGCCGGGTAGTCGACGGTGGACGACACCCGGTTGGGCCGGTGGATCGCCGGGATCGCGGTGGTCGCCATGCTCCTCGTGGGCTACCTCACCAGGGCGGTGCTGCCGGTGGCTGCGATGCCGGCCCCGCCCGGCCGGACAGTGGCCCGCGCACTCGTACCGGAAGGCTGGGCGTTCTTCACCCGCGACCCCCGCCGGCCCAGCCCGGTGGCCTACACGACGGACCGGGACGGCCGGTGGCGGCCCGCCTCGAGCAGCAGCCGCGGCCCGGCCGGCCTGGACAAGCGGGACCGTGCCCGCAGCGCCGAGATCTCGCTGCTGACCCGCCGACTCGACGGAACCTCGTGGACCCGGTGTGACGGGGAACCCTCCACCTGCCTGGCCGCCGCCCGGGCCACGGCGGTGACCAACACCGCCACCGTACGCACGCTCTGCGGCGACATCGGGATCGTCCTTCAGGAGGTACTGCCATGGGCCTGGAACGACCTGCCGACCGTGCTCCCGTCCCGGCTGGCCCGCCTCGCGGTGAGCTGCTAGACCGGTGGCTGGCCCGGCTCGGCCGGCGCTGCCGTCCCGCCCTGGCCGTCGCGCCCTGGTCGAGCGGATTCGGGCTGGCCCGTACGCTGCTGGCCACCGGCACCTGCGCCACCCTGCTAGTCAACCCGCCGGCGGTCCTGCTGTCGATGGACAGCGCCGAGGCCTGCACCGGGCCGGCCGCCGCCGGCATCTGGTGTGTGCTGCCCGCCCAGCAGGGGCAGCATGCCGCGTGGGCGGCGATCGCCGTGCTGATAGTGGTGGCCAGCGGCTGGCGGCCCCGCTGGACGGCACTGCCGCACTGGTACATCTCGTGGAGCGTGATCGCGAACCTGTCCGCGTTGGACGGCGGTGACCACATCACCGCGACCCTCAGCCTGTTGCTGCTTCCGATTGCCCTCACCGACCCCCGGCGGTGGCACTGGCAACCGCCCCCGGCGGGCACCGCGATCGGCGCCGGCCGGGTGGTCGCGTACGCCGCTCTGGTTCTCGTCTGGCTCCAGGTCGCCGTCGTGTATCTGCACGCCTGCATCGCGAAGCTCGGCGTCACCGAGTGGGCCGACGGTACGGCGATGTTCTACTGGCTACGCACACCCGGGTACGAGCCACCCGACTTCCTGCGTCCGCTCATCGAAGCGGTCACCGGTTCCGCAGTGGGGGTGACGCTGTTCACCTGGTCGGTGCTCGTGCTGGAGTTCGCCCTGGCCCTCGCCCGGCTGATGCCCGCCGAGCTGCGCCGCCTGCTCCTGGTCGCCGGGCTGGTGTTCCACGTCGGTATCGCGGTCGTCCTGGAGTTGGTCACCTTCGGTCTCGCGATGAGTGGGGCGCTGCTGCTGTACCTGTTGCCCGTGGGACACCAGGTCAGGCTGCCGGCGATCGTGGTGGCGCGGGTGGGCGGTGCCCGTCGAGCAAGTCGGTAGGCGGCCTGTGGGCCCGAGCACTTCGACGCGGATTGGTACTCCAGTTACGTGGCTTTGGCGCTGGGCGTGGCGCAGGCATGAAGACAGCCCGACTGAGAGTGGGCGATGCTGGTATCGAACCAGCGACCCCTTCGGTGTGAACTCTCGGCGAGCCGGCCCGATCGGGTGTCATCCGAGGTCGTACGGCGTGCTGGGGTCGCTTCGGGTCGGGTTCGGTGGGAAGGGTTGCTGTACTTCGCTGCTGTACTGCTGGCGTCAGACGACGCGTTGGATTCGGACCTTCGGGCGCTCGTTCCTGAGGTGGCCATGCTTGTGCTGGCGGACCTGCTCGTCCCAGACCTCCTGGTCGTAGTCCGGGTCCGGTGGGATCCACTTGTGCGAGCCGTCGCTGTAGTGGAACTTCTCGTCACCCGCCCGCAGGATGCTCATCGGGTCCAGCCGAGGAATCGGTGATGCAGGTGGCCGGCCGGAACGTAAGCCAAGTCCTGGGCGGCGTCGACAAGTTGGGCGGCCAGGTAAAGGGCCAATGACACCGGGGCTCGGTCGTACTCGGCTCGCAGCTCCCGCCGCCGGGTCTGGCAGGGCCACTCCCCCGCACAACCGCCGCACGTCCAGAGCGGCTTGATCGGATGGTGAGTCGTCATCGCGTGCCGTCCTGGCTGGGCCAGTGGCCACGGTTGATCGGGATGCGGTGACGGCTTCGGCATGGCAGATCGCCTCCGCAGCGGCAGATGCGCCGCCAGTGTCGCCAGGACCAGACCGGCCGATGACGGCGAGCGAGAGTCAGCGCCACCGCCAGCACGTACTCGTCGTACGAGACTCGCTTCACCGACTCGCCTCGCCCGCTTGCGCCAGGGTCTGCCCTGCCCGCGCCGAAGGAAGCACTGCTGTCTCCTTGTGCCGGACCAATCTGGAGGCGTGGATGCCCGAACGCGGGGGACGCGCCGAACATCCACGCCGACGAGGACGGCCCACAGCGCCAACCGAGGGAATCGACCTCCTCGGCAACCTCCCATAGGTACCGTTGGGTAGTCAAGGGCTGACGTAGGTGGTCTACTCGTGTTGCCAACCGAGGAGAGCGACGTGCCACCGCGTTACCGCTATGAGCAAATTGCCGACGACCTCGCCGAACGCATCAAGTCCGGCGAGTTCCAGCCCGGCTCCAAGCTACCGAGCCGGCGAGAGCTGATCGAGCACTACGGTGTTACCGAGCCGGTGATCGACCGCGCCATGCAGGTGCTACGGATCAAGGGGATGACCGAAACGCTTCCCGGCGTTGGCGTCTTCGTCACCGAGTAGATCTCCTCGCAGGGCTTTTGGCTGCTCGGCCTGTAGCGGTCAAGCGATTTGCCGCTCGTCCCGTCATTACCGCCGTCGGTCGGACAACAGCTCAATCAATCGATCGCCCCGATCGACAAGTTGGTCAACCGCATGCAGCGTGCGACGGAGCTCACGCAGGTTGGCCAGTGCACCTGCGGGTGCGCCATGCGGGATCACCGGCCGCATACCGGAATCCGTGTCCGTTGCCTCGGATACATCTGCGGGGGTCCAGTACGGTGACGCTGGAAACGGCTCTTTTGCTTCGCCTAGACCCTGCAACAGATCGTCAAGGTCGTTCATTGCGTCAACCAGCAACCGGGCGGCCGAGGTCAACTCAGGATCATCCACTGCC
>NZ_JAGPXZ010000700.1:0-3174 GCF_018070305.1 Micromonospora sp. M51
CCCTCCGAGCCCGACCTGAGCGAGTACTTCTTCCTCGCCGCGGCGGACTCCGCGGTCAACCGGACCCAGCGGCCGGAATGGTCGGCGATCTCGGCGCCGCCCTTGGCGATGGTCGATCCGGTACGGAGGGTGGAGCTGAGTCGCTGCAGCCCGAGGTCTTTCGACGGCAGTCGCTCCGCGGTGAGGAAACGATCGACAGCCGCCGGATGCCCGATGACCGCCAGGCCATCGCCGTCGCTGATCAGTTGGATGGCGTTGTCCACCGTCGGCTCCTTGAGGCGTGGCACGGATTGGCCTCACGCTACCGCCGGCGTCGTCGGCCTCACCATGGTCCGCTCGTCTCGATGATCTCGGGATCGAGAGGATGTCGTACCGCCGCCCGTCCGGTGGCCAGTTCGTTCAGCGGCGGTGAAGGTGGCGCAGTGAAGAGGTGCGCGGTGCGTTTTTCGCGGGCGGGATCGCCTGCGACTTTCCCTCCGTTCGTGCCGCGTCTGCATGTTGCGGATCGCATGTTGAACGCCGACGACCGCCGGTCAATTCTGAGCGCGGCATTGCGGCCATTTGTCCGCAGTGGGAACCCGCGCCGATGGTTCACCAAGTGGGACGGGCGTCAGGGTGAAGGCGAAGGCAGGAATATGACCGCTTAGGGTGATTCACCATAGCCGGCCATGATCGTGGTGATATCAGATTAGACGTGGCCGTACGCGGGATTGACCAGGTGCCCGGGTGGTCACAGCGCAGTCCGGCAGCCGTCGCGGGTCGTTGACGGTCGTAGCCCGAGACCGGCAGGTCGCGGGCGATGTAGGGGTTTCCGGGATATTGTTCCGCGCTTCTGGCCACCGGTCCTTTTCTGCGGCTTGTGAGGTGATGTCGGAAAGAACCTGCACCGCGACGCCAACTGTTGGAATGGGAGTGGCTGGCATCGGTATGTTTCGACATTCGGCGGTGCTTCGGTATAGTGCGACCAATTCCCCTTGAGTGTGCCGGAAGGCGTCTGGTCTGCGTGATGACACCTGGGCTGGAAAGCGCATCATTGAGCCCGCGCTTCGTTGGGCGGCGACCACAGTTGGCGCGTATCGGGAGAGCCCAGGCGACTGTGCTGAGCCGACGGTGGCAAATGGTGTGCGAGGTGGTCGGAGAGCCGGGCATCGGCAAGACCCGGTTCGTCCACGAGGCTCTGCAGCGGTGCGGGCCCACCATCCCCTGGGCCGTCGGGACCTGTTCGCCGGACGAACGAGGAGTTCCGTTCCACGTGTTCCGACACGCCTTCACCGAGGGGCAGTCACTTCGCCACGAGGTGCGTGCCGGGCAGCCCACCGAGGCGACCTGGGCGGAGTCGGTCGCGGCGGTGCCAGCCGCGCCGGCGCGGGCGTCGGACGCCCGGCGGTTCCGGACGTACCAGCTGGCCCGCCGGCTGATCGGTCTGGCCGCCCGGGACGGTCTCGTGCTGGTCCTCGACGACCTGCACTGGGCGGACGCCTCCTCCACCGGTCTGATCGCCCACCTGCTGCGATACCCGGTGCCCGCCCCGCTGCTGCTCGTCCTGGTCTACCGACCGCGGCAGATGGCGACGCCGATGCCTTTCGGGCCACCGGTTCCCGCCGAGCACGCCGACGCGGAACCGACGTCACACGATCGGATCGAACTGCACCCGCTCAGCGTCGCCGAGGTCGGGCTCCTGCACCCCCACGTCGACCAGGTGGAGCTGCGCGCCCGGTACGACCTGAGCGGTGGCAACCCCGGTTACCTCGCGGTGCTGCCCAGCGGCCCCACCTCGACCACCGCGGACCCGATCCGGGAAGCACAGGGCGCCCGGCTGGCCGACGCGGCGGTGGCCGTGCTGCGCCGCGAGTGGGTGGACCTGCCCCCCGTCGAGCTGACCTGCCTGCGGGCCGGGGCGATCGTCGACGCGCCCTTCACCACGGACCTGCTCGCCGAGGTCGCGCAGGTCCCGCCGCCAGTGGCGGTCGAGGCCAGCTGGCGGTTGGCCCGGCTGGACCTGATCCGCCGCGTACCCGGAACGGGACGGTTCGCCTTCCGACACCCGGTGCTGCGGATGGCGGTCGCTCAGGACACCGACCCGGCGTGGCAGGTGAAGGCGTGTGTGCGCGCGCTCACCGCGCTCGTCGAACTGGGCGCGCCACCAACGGACCGGGCCCGCTACGCGGAACGCCTGCTTTCCCTGCCGAACGGTGGCTGGGTCGACCGCTGCGTCACCGTGCTCTGCCGGGCCGCGCAGGAGGTCCGGCGCGAGACGCCGGACCTGGCCATCCGCTGGCTGCGGCTGGCGCTGTGTGCGTTACGGCCGACGGCCGGGCTCACCCAACGTCGCCAGGACGTGTCGCTCGCGCTGGCCCAGATCACCGGGGAGGCGGGCGATCTGGCCGAGAGCAGGGCCCTGCTCCAGGAGATCGTGCCGCTGTTCCCCGCCGACCCGGACGGACGGCGGGCGCGGGCGGTGGCTCTCTGGGCGCGGGTGGAACGTCTGCTCGGCAACTACGCGGAGGCGGCGGCCATCAGCCGGCGGGAACTGGCCGCCCTGCCAGCCGGTGCCGGACCCGCCGGCGGTTACCGACTCGCCACCGAGATCGGCGTCGCCGGCATCCTGGCCGGGCACCCCGTGACCGGGCTGCCCGACATGCTCAGTGGAGACCTCGGCGGTTCCGGAGCGGACCGGGCCAGCCTGCTGGCCGTCAGCAGTCTGGCCGCCGCCCACGACGGCGCGCTCGACGACGCCCGGGGCCTGCTCGATGCCGGTGCCCGGATCGTCGACGCGCTGCCGGACCGGGACATGCGCGACCACCCCGACTGCTTCACCGCGCTCGGTCTGAGCGAGCTGTACCTCGAACGGCAGGCCGATGCCGCACGACACCTCGACCGCGGGCTGACGCTCGTCCGCGCCTCGCACCGCGACGACGGGCTGTGCCAGCTGCTGCTCGGACGTAGCCAGGTGGCCTACCACGGCGGGCAGCTGACCACCGCCATCGCACTGGCCACCGAGGCCGGCATCGTTGCCCGGCGCATCGGCAGTCACCACCTGCTGAGCTTCGCCCTGGCGTTCGAGGCCGAGGCGACGGCGTGGCGGGGTGGGCTTCGGGACGACGACCGGGCGGTGGCGCTGGCCCGCAGCGCCGTCGGCATCGCCACCGACCTCAGCACCTGGTGTGGTCGTAC
>NZ_JAGPXZ010000701.1:0-3166 GCF_018070305.1 Micromonospora sp. M51
CCGCCGCCCTACGCCAGCAACTGCACCAGCGCATCGGGGTGGCCCCCTCCACCTACCGCCGCACCTTCCACCCCCGCCCCGAGTTGGTCGACACCTGAGTTGGTCGACACCTGAGTCGGTCGGCAGCACCTCCCGGCCCAGCGCGGAACCGATCGTCGCGCTGCCCCAACGCCAGCAGGCACCTTCAGCCGGCCACGCCGCCCGGCGCCGGCACGAGCGCCGGTGAAACGCGCCCGGCCGGGCCGGTAACTCGGGAGAGCGTGATGTCTGTGAGACATCACGATGTCTCACAGACATCACGCTAAGCAGAACGGCCTGCCCCTGCCCGCGCCACACCCGGACGCTGCCGCCCCTGCCCACGCCTCGCCCGGGCACCCGGCGCCCCGGCGCCGGTGACGCGTCTCAGGCGCGGAGGAGTCGGAGTTGGGCCTGGTGTTTGGGGAGGTGGACCCGGGTGTGCAGGTCCAGGGTCCGGGACCAGGGCAGCGGCTCGTCGACGATGAGGTCGAAGCCCTCGCGAAGGTGCGTCTCGACCGGAGTCTCCGCAGCCAGCCCGAGCTGGTCGACCAGCCCGCACAGCCGATCACTGGTGCCGTGCAGCAGCGCCGTCAGTCCACGCAGACCCCCCTGCTCGGCGGCGAGCGCGTCGAGCTGCGGACGGTGCATGTCCTCTTCCAACTCGTAGTACGCGAACGGCGACCCGGCCAGCAGCGCCTCGGTGGCCTGGATCATCAGCTCGTCGTTGGCGACCAGATGCGCGACGATCTGCTCGGCGCTGAGCTGTCCCTGCGGAGCCGGACCGAACCCGCCGGCGTCGACCTCCGCGAACACCGCACCGTAGGCCTGTCGCAACCCCCCGCTCTCCATCCCCCCAGTCAACCCGCCCCGGCGGGACTTAGCGGCGGGATTGGCGGGAGCGGAGGTAGTCGCTGACCACGTACTCGCCCAGGTCGTCGGTGTCTGGGGTGAACATGCGTCCCCGGCTACGGCGGGCCACCGCGTCGACGAAACGCCGCAGACCCGGGTCGTCGCCGAGCATGAACAGGTTGAGCGTGGCGCCGTAGCGGCTCAGCCGGTCCACCTCACGGACCGTCGCCTCGATCGTCTCCGGCAGCGGCGGCCAGTGGAACAGCGCCTCCCCGTCGTCCGGGTCCAGGTGGGCGGTCGGCTCGCCGTCGGTGACCACCAGCACGACCGGCTCGGCGTCCGGGTGCCGGCGCAGGTGCCGGCCCGCCAACCGCAGCGCGTGCTGCAGGTTGGTGCCCTGCTCCATGTCCGGCTCCACGGCCGCCAACTCATGCTGGGTGAGCGTCATCGCCTCCCGCCCGAAGCCGACGATCTGCAGGGCGTCCTGCGGAAAGCGCGTCTCCATCAGGTGAGCCAGCGCCAGCGCCGTCTGCTTCATCGGCCCCCAACGACCCTGCGAGATCATCGAGTACGACAGGTCGACGCAGAGCACCACAGCGGCCGAGGCCCGCTTCTCGGTCTCCACCACCTCGAAGTCGTCCACCGCGAGCTGCACCGGGACCGTCGGCCCGGCCCGGCTGACCGCCCGGGTCAACGTCCGGACTACGTCCAACGGCTGCTCATCGCCGTACTCCCAGGGCCTGGACGCGCCGCTGACCTCGCCCGCCGCACCGGCCGAGCGCAGGTCGTGCTGGCCGCGCGGCCCGGCGGTCAGGTCGGCGAAGACCCGCCGCAGCGCGGTTCCGCCCAGCCGGCGCAGCGCCTTCGGGCTCAGCGTGAGCCCTTCCGCGTCCCGGCTCACCCACCCCTGGCGGCGCAGCTCCCGCTCCAGATCGCGCAGCCGCCGAACGTCGTCGGCCGCGTCCCGGCCCAGCGTGCGGGCCACCGCGTCGACGTCCACGTCATCGAGCGTCGCCCCCGGGTGTTCCTGGTCGAGCTGGTCCAGCAGGTCGTCCAGCTCGCCGATCTCACCCAGCGCGCCGGCCGCGTCGGCGTAGTCCAACGGCTGGTCGCCGCGGACCCGCTCGCCCCGCCCCCAGCGCAGATCGGGTCGCAGCGCCCGCAGGTTCGCGTCGAGAGCTGACATCTCCCCCGCGAGGCGATCGCCGAGCGACTGCTGCATCAGCCCGGACAGCTCGGCGCGCTGCCGCTCCGACAGCGAGTTCATCAGCCGCTCACCCGCCGCCGCCCGGCGGGCCAACACGTCGATCAACTCGTCGACGGTCTCCGGCTGCTCCGGGAAGAAGTCGCCGTGCCGGCGCATGAACTCGGCGAACGCGTCGGTGGTGTCCTCCGCGCGACCGTGCCGGGCGAGCAGGTCGTTCAGGTCGCCCATCATCTCGGCGAGCCGCTGCTGGGCGGCCGGGTCGGCGGAGGCGCGCACCGCCTCGCGCAGCCCGGCGAAGCGCTGGCCGAGCACGTCATCGCGGAGCTGGTCGAGGATCTGCTGGTACGAACGGCGGGCGTCGTCGCTGGCCCACTGGTAGCCGGACAGCTCCTGCACCGCCCGCGCGGTCGAGCGGGGAAGATTGTCCAGCACCGCCTCGGCGAACCGCGCGGCGTCGTCGTCACGACCTCGCAGCTCGTCCCGTTCGGCGGCGAGGGCCTGGTCGAGCAGGGCCTGCGCCCTGGTCACCGCGCCGTCCAGGTCACCCCGGCGCATCGCCTCGCGGCGCAGTCGTCGCGCCCGGGCGGCCAGGTCGTCCAGGCCACCCCGCCCCTGCGGACCACGGCGCAGCAGGTCGCGCAGCGCCTCCCGCAGGCTGCCACCGGCCAGCACCTCCGCACCGACCGCGTCCACCGCCTCGCGCACGTCGTACGGGGGTGCGAGCGGGTCGGGCCCGCCGTTCCACTGCCCGTAACGGAACCGGTTACCGGCCACCGTCAGCCCCGACCGCCGTAGACGGTGCGCCCCGAGTCGGTGACGTCCTTGCCGAGCCGGCGGGTCAGGTGCAGCCCTTCCAACACGAACTCGACGCCGGCGGCGGCCTCCTCCGAGGTGGGCGCGTCACCCAGGCCGAGCCGGTCCAGGACCTTCGCCAACCCGGGCACGGTGCCGACCTGGCGCAACAGCTCAGCGGCGCTGACCAGCTCGCCGGTCTCGATCGCGGCGCCGTCCTCGACCAGGGCGGTGAACCCGGACAGGTCCAACCCGGCGAGGTGGGCCCGGAACGTCTCGGCGGTCGCGGTACGCAGCAGG
>NZ_JAGPXZ010000702.1:0-3160 GCF_018070305.1 Micromonospora sp. M51
CGACGGCCAGGGCGGCGAGCCACAGCGCCAGCCGGAACACCCCCTCGGCGGTGCCGTCGAAGAGCCGCTGCGGCACCAGGGCGGCCACGACGATGAGCGACGTGGCGAGCACCACCGGCAGGGCGAGCATCCGCCAGCGTCGACGCACGCCCCGGTCCCGACGGCCCAGCCACAGGAAGATGGACGTCTCGCCGACCCGGACCAGGAAATAGCCGGCCGCGAAGACCAGCGGGCCGGGCAGCCCACCGGGGCGGTCGGTGAACGCCTTCGGCAGGCTCAGCGCCAGCACGAAGGCGGCGGCCATGGTGGCGAAGCCGACCAGCGGGACGATGCCCTGGTCGGTACGGACCAGGTTGCCCAACACGGCGAATCCCGTCCAGCACCACCAGAGCAGCGCCAGCACCACCAGGCACCGGATCAGCCCGGCAACCGTCGGATTGCCGGCGGTGACGGTGGTGACGTTCAGAAAGGCGAAGACGAAGATCAGGTCGTAGAAGAGTTCGAGGCGGGTCGCCCGGGAGCCAGGCGCGCTCCGCTGGACCCCACGCACTCCCGCGCCCTCGACCACCAGGAGAGTGTGGCAGCCGGACCAGGTCGGATGACATATTCCCGGCATAACGGTGCCGGCGGATGCCCCTGGTGTGTTCGGTGCCGGCTCAGGCGATGACGGCCGGCTCGCGCCACCGCTGACGGGCGGCACGGTCCAGGTCGTAGCGGATCGCCGCGATCCGCCCGACGGCCTCCACGAGGTCCGCTGCGGGCAGGGTGAACGGCAGCCGCAGGAAGCGCTCCAGGGTGCCGTCCAGGCCGAACCGGGGGCCGGGCGCGAGTCGTACGCCGACCTCCTCCGCGGCCCGGGCCAGCGCGCTGGAGACCGGGCCGTCCAACTCGGCCCACAGCGTCACGCCACCGCGTGGCACGGTGACCCGCCACTCGGGCAGTTGGTGCGCCAGCGCGCCGAGCAGGGCATCACGCTGCACGGCCAACTGGACGCGGCGGTCGGCGACGATGGCCTCGGCGTCGGCGAGCAGGTGCACCGCGACCAGTTGGTCCAGCACCGGGCTGGCCATGTCGACTCCGACCCGCACGGCGGCCAGTCGCTGCACCTGCGGCGCGGACGCCCGCACCCAGCCGATCCGCAGGCCACCCCAGTAGGGCTTGCTCATCCCCCCGATGCTGATCACCCGACTGTGCCGGTCGTAGGTGGCGACCGGGGGTGGCGGCTCGGTGCCGTCCATCGACAGGTCCACGAACGACTCGTCGATGACCAGGTCGGTGCCGACCGCGTGCGCGGCGGCGACCACGCGCTCGCGCAGCGCGGCGGGCATCAGGTGCCCGGTCGGGTTCTGGAACTCCGGAATCAGGTACGCCAGCTTCGGCCGGGTCTGCCGCAGACTGCCCAGCAGCAGGTCGGGCTCCCAGCCGGCGTCGGCGGCCAGACCGTGGGTGGTGATCCGGGCCCGCCGGCCGGCCAGCGCGGCGAGGGCGTTGGGGTAGGTCGGGGACTCGACCAGCACGGTGCCGCCCGGGGCGAGGGCGAGCCGCAGCACCAGGTCCAGTGCGTGCTGGGTGCCGCTGGTGACCATGATCTGGTCGGCCGAGGTGGGCAGACCCCGGGCGCTGTACGCGTCGGCCACGGCCTCACGCAGCTCGATGATGCCGGTCGGGTGGTAGCCGGCCCCGCTCAGGTAGCGGGGCAGGTCCTCGGCGGCGGCCCGGGCGGCCGACAGCAGCTGCGGCGGGGCGGCCAGCGCCGCGACGCCGAGGTCGAGCATCTCCCGGTCGTCCAGCGGGGTCCACAGCCCGGTGCTGGCCACCCGGTGGTTGCCGGGCAGCATCGTCCAGCTGCCGGCGCCTCGGCGGCTGGCCAGGTGCCCGCTCTCGCGTAGCTGCCGGTAGGCAGCGGTGACGGTGGTCCGGCTGATCCGCAGCGCCTCGGCCAGTTCCCGTTCGGCCGGGAGGCGGACGCCCAGCGGCAGACGGCCGTCGGCGAGCAGCCCGCGCACGGAGCCGGCCAGCGCGGCGTAGTCGGGGCTGCGTCGCCGACCCGGGAGCGCATGCCACTGCCCGAGCAGACGGGCCAATTGGACACCGCGTACCTGCCCGGTCATGGCCACTCCTCGGATATTGGCTTCTTCCTCAATGAGGATTGGCACCTAGGGTGGCATGCATGGCACTGCTTGGCAATCTGCGGCACCGGCCGGTTCGACGGCTGGTCCAGCTCTACCTCGGGCTCACGCTCTACGGCGTCAGCATGGCCCTGATGATCCGCTCCGACCTGGGCCTCGACCCGTGGGACGTGTTCCACCAGGGGCTCTCCGAGCTGACCCGGCTCTCCTTCGGGACGGTCACCATCGGCGTCGGCGCGCTTGTCCTGCTGCTCTGGATCCCGCTGCGGCAGCGGCCCGGCCTCGGCACGGTCAGCAACGTCGTGGTGATCGGCCTGGTGGTGGACGCCACGGTGGCCCTGCTGCCGGAGGGTGGCCCGCGCAGTGTCCGGATCGCGATGCTGGTCAGCGGGATCGTCGCCAACGGCGCCGCCACCGCTCTGTACCTCGGCGCCCAGTTGGGCCCCGGCCCGCGCGACGGCCTGATGACCGGGTACGTGGCCCGCCGGCCCGGCCGGTCGGTCCGGCTGGTGCGCACCGTCATCGAGGTCACCGTGCTGGCGCTGGGCTGGCTGCTCGGCGGCACGGTCGGGGTGGGCACCGTCGCGTACGCGTTGGCCATCGGTCCGTTGGCCCAGTTCTTCATCCCGCTGTTCGCCGTGCCGGAAGCTCCGGCACCCGAGAGCGCCGTGCCGGAGGGCGGCACACCCGACAGCCCCGCACCGCCACCGGGCAGTCCCGCGCCGGTCACCCCCGCCGGCTGAAACCTCACCGACCGTCCGCGAACCGGTACGTGGTGGTGGTGCTGCACACCGGTTGGCGGGTGGGTGTTCCCTTCCGCGACGCGCGCCGTCATCATCTCTGCATGGGGGAGAACGGTTGGCGCTGGACGGACGCCTGGATCTTCGTGTCGCTCGTCATCGCGAGCGGCGCCGGACGGCACCGTCGGTCGGCGACAAGCCGACGACCGGAGGGCGTTCGCCTGGCCGACGTGCTCTCCACCGCCGACCACCTCAACCACGCGATCCCGCAGCGGCACGAGGTGGAGGCCG
>NZ_JAGPXZ010000703.1:0-3159 GCF_018070305.1 Micromonospora sp. M51
TTCGGATACCCCGATATTCAGAAAGCGGAGTGGATCACGGCGCGGACCGAGATCACGGCGCGGACCGGCAACACGGCGCGGACCGGGATCACGGGGCGGACCCGGGATCACGGGGCGGACCGGGGATCACGGCGCGGACCGGGGATCACGGCGGCCGGGGCCACCGCGAAGCCCGGTCCACGTCCGTGCATCAGGCCGACGCTCCGGCCGGCGCGGTCTCCCTCTCGTCGGGGCGCGGCGCCGCGTCGTCGTGCTCGTCGACCATCGTGGCCTCGTCGAACGGGTCGTTGCCGCTCAGCACCCCGACCGCCCGGTCCCGGTCGAACTCGCCGGTCCAGGTTCCCACCAGCACTGTCGCCACCGCGTTGCCGGCGAAGTTGGTCAGCGCCCGCGCCTCCGACATGAACCGGTCGATGCCGACGATCAGTCCGACCCCGTCGACGAGGTCCGGTCGGTGCGACTGGAGGCCGCCGGCCAGCGTGGCCAGCCCGGCGCCGGTGACTCCGGCGGCGCCCTTCGAGGCGATGATCATGAACAGCAGCAGCGAGATCTGCTCGCCGACAGCGAGTGGCTTGCCCAGCGCGTCGGCGATGAACAGCGACGCCATGGTCAGGTAGATCGCCGTACCGTCCAGGTTGAACGAGTAGCCGGTCGGCACCGTGATGCCGACGACCGGCTTGCTCACGCCGAAGTGTTCCATCTTGGCGATCAGCCGCGGCAGCGCCGACTCCGACGACGAGGTGGACAGGATCAGCAGGAACTCCCGGCCGAGATAACGCAGCAGCGAGAAGATCGAGATCCGGGCCACGAACCACAGCAGCGCGCCCAGGAAGACCAGCACGAAGATCAGACAGGTGACGTAGAAGCCCACCATGATCTGGGCGAGGCTCTTGAGGGCGTCCACGCCGGTCGCGCCGACCACGGCGGCCATCGCGCCGAACGCGCCGATCGGCGCCAGCCACATGATCATGGCGAGGACCTTGAAGACGACCCGCTGGATGACGGTGATGGCGCTGAGCACCGGCTCACCCCGCTGTCCCATGGCCTGGACGGCGAACCCGACCAGCAGGGCGACCAGCAGCGTCTGGAGCACCTTGCCCTCGGTGAGGGCGGAGAGCAGCGTCGTCGGGATGATCCCGAGCAGGAAGTCGGCGGTACCGGCGGCCTCGTCACCGGCGGCGGCCTTGCCCGAGCCGGCGAGGTCCGGGCCGAGGTTCAGGCCGGAGCCGGGGTGGATGAGGTTGCCGACGACCAGGCCGATGGCGAGCGCGACCGTCGACATGGTCAGGAAGTAGCCGAGGGCCAGGCCGCCGACCTTGCCAACCTTCGCGGCCTGCCGGACCGAGCCGACGCCGAGCACGATGGTGCAGAAGATGACCGGGCTGATCATCATCTTGATCAGGTTGACGAAGCCGGTGCCGATCGGCTTGAGTTCCTTGCCGAAATCGGGGGCGACCAGGCCGACCACGATGCCGGCGACGACGGCCACGATGACGGCCAGATACAGGTAACGGGTACGGTCCCGGCGGACCGCCGGCGCCGGGGTGGTGGCGGATGTGGTGGTGTCCATGTCGACAATGTGAAGCGCGTCTCACCCGTTGACAGCCTTGCGGTCATTCTGTTCACCGCGATGGCAGCAACGTCGGCGCGACGAGGAGGTGGTGGAGGTGGCCCGACGCCAGTGGAGCATCGCGGGGCAACTCTTCGCCCTCCAGGCGATGGTGGTGACGTTGCTGGTGCTGGCCGGCGCGGCGGGCGCCGTCTGGCTGGCCCGCAGCGACTCCCGCCAGGCCGCGCAGGAGGAGGTGCTCGCGGTGGCGCAGACGGTGGCGCGCTCCCCCGACGTCCGCGCCGCCCTCACCACCGCCGATCCGGCCAGCATCCTGCAGCCGTACGCCGAATCGACCCGGGTGGCCACGGGCACCGACTTCGTGGTGGTGATGGCCCCCGACCGCACCCGTTTCTCACACCCCACCCGCGAGCGCATCGGCCAGCCGTTCGTCGGCGAGATCGGGCCCGCCCTGGCCGGCCACCCCTTCACCACCACGAACGTCGGCACGCTCGGCGAGTCGGTGCGCGCTGTCGTTCCCGTGTACGACGAGCAGCGGAACATCGTCGGTCTGGTCTCGGTGGGCATCACCACCCGGGCCATCGACCGTAAGCTGCTCGGCCAACTGCCGGTGCTGTTCGGGGTGGCCGCGCCGGCTCTGGCGCTCGCCGCGACGGGCTCCTGGCTGCTCAGCCGCCGGCTGCGTCGCCAGACGCACGGTCTGGGGCCGGCGCAGATGACCCGGATGTACGAGTACTACGACGCCGTTCTGCACTCGGTGCGGGAAGGTCTCGTCGTGCTCACCACCGATCGTCGGGTGGCGCTGGTGAACGACGAGGGCCGCCGACTGTTGGGGCTCGACGCGGACGCGCCGGTGATCGATCAGCCGGTGGCCGGGATCGACCTGCCGCCCGCGGCGGCCGAGTTGCTCGACTCCGGGCGCGACGCCCGCGACGAGCCGATCCTCGCCGGTGACCGGGTGCTCGTCGCCAACCAGCGGACCGCCCGTTTCGAGGGCGCGGCGCTCGGCACCGTGCTGACCCTGCGCGACCAGACCGAGCTGCGCACCCTGGCCAGTGAGCTGAATTCGGTGCGGGCGCTGACCGAGGCGTTGCAGGCGCAGACCCACGAGTCGGCCAACCGGCTGCACACCGTGCTGACCCTGGTCGAGCTGGGCCGCACCGAGGAGGCCGTCCGGCTCGGCACCCGCGACCTGGCCCTCGCCCAGCAGCTGACCGACCGGGTGGTCGGCGCGGTGACCGAACCGGCGCTCGCGGCCCTGCTGCTCGGCAAGTCCGCGCAGGCCGGCGAGCGCGGAGTGGACCTGATCGTCGAACCGGACTGCCGCCTCGACGACAGCCCGCTGCCGACCGCTGACCTGCTCACCGTGGTCGGCAACCTGGTCGACAACGCGCTCGAAGCGGTGGCCGGCACCCCGGCGCCCCGCCGCGTACGCGTCTTCGTCGGCGCGGCCGACGACGAACTGGTGGTCCGGGTCGCCGACAGCGGCCCCGGGCTGGCACCGGAGCGGGTCGCCGACGCGTTCCGGCGCGGCTGGTCCACCACGAGCACCGGCCGAGGTCTCGGCCTGGCGCTGGTCGGGCAGGTGG
>NZ_JAGPXZ010000704.1:0-3152 GCF_018070305.1 Micromonospora sp. M51
GTCCCGACCATGGCGATCTCACCCACCGGGGTACGGCCCGAGCCGGCCTCCTTCCGCGACCCGGCCAACCGGGTCTTCCACGTCGGCGACGAGGTGCTGCGCGGGCTGGACCCCCAGGCCGCGCAGCACTGGCGGGCGTTGACCGGCAGCACGTTCTTTCCGGCGCTCGTCGCCGCGCGCAAGGTCTGCGCCACCGAGGACGCCCCGCCCACACTGGTGCCCGCCGCGACCGGAACACCGTGGGCCGCCGTGCTGCGTCACGAGCGCATCCCGTTCGTCTCCCACCCGTACGAGTGGTCGTTCAGCATGCTGCGCGACGCCGCCCTGCTGCACCTGGAGATCCTCAACGCCGCGCTCGGCGAGGGTTTCACCACCAAGGACGGCTCCGCGTACAACCTCCAGTGGCGCGGCGCCGAACCGGTCTTCATCGACATCGGCTCGTTCGAACCGGTCCGCGACGGCGAACCGTGGGCCGGCTACCGGCAGTTCTGCCAGACAGTGCTCTACCCGCTGATGCTCACCGCCCACCTGGGCGTCGACTTCCAACCCTGGCTGCGCGCCCGGGTCGACGGCATCGAGGCCGACGAGCTGCGGCCCCTGTTCACCGGTGCCCGTCGGCTGCGCCCCGGCGTGCTGACCCACCTGCATCTGCACGGGGCCATGCAGCAACGCAACGCCGCCGCCAGCACCACCGAGGTCCGCGACCAACTGCGGGCTGCCGGCTTCTCCCGGGAGTTGCTGCTCGCCACCGTCCGCGGCATCGAGAAACTGGTCCGCAAGCTGGAGCACCGCCCGGCCGGGACCCACTGGTCGGACTACCAGCGCACCTGCGGCTACTCGGCCCGCGACCGGGTGGCGAAGGAGCAGTTCGTGGCCGCCTCGGTGGCTGCCGCCGGCACCCGCCCCCGCCTGGTGCTCGACCTCGGCGCCAACGACGGCCGGTACTCCCGGTTGGCGGCCGGGCACGCCGACTACGTGGTCGCCGTCGAGCAGGACCCGGCCGTCGTCGACGAGCTGTACCGCAAGCTGCGCTCGGAGGGGCAGCGCCGCATCCTGCCGCTGGTGCTGGACCTGGCCGACCCCTCGCCGGGTGGCGGCTGGCGGGGCGTCGAGCGGGCCGGCTTCGCCGAGCGGGCGTCCGCCGACGTGGTGCTCGCCCTGGCCGTCGTGCACCACCTGGCGATCGGGCGCAACGTGCCGCTGCCGGAGGTCGTCGACTGGCTCGCCGGGCTGACCGCACCGGGCGGGGCGGTGGTGGTGGAGTTCGTCCACCCGGAGGACCCGATGGCGACCCGGCTGCTGGCCAACAAGCCCGCCGGCCTCTTCCCGGACTACCGCCGCGACGCCTTCGAGACGGTGCTCGCCGCCCGGGGACGGATCACCGACCGGCTGGAGCTGCCCTCGGGCACCCGCACCCTCTACCGGACGGTGATGGGTGGCTGAACCGGCCTCCGTCGACCCGCCCGCCCTGCCGGACCCGCCGGCCGGGCGGTGGGAGCGGGGCTGGCGCGCAGAGCTGGGCCGGCTGCTGGAGATCGTCGCGCTGGTCGGTCTCGTGGTCACCCAACCCCTGCTGGACGTGCTCGGCCGCAGCCCCGACTTCTTCCTCTTCCACCGCGCCGACCCGGCCGAGATCCTGCTGCTGGTCGCCCTGGTGACGGTGGTCCCCACCGTCGCGGTGGCGCTGCTCGGGGCGCTCAGCCGACTCGCCGGCCGGACCGCCCGCGCCGTCACCCACACCGGGCTGGTCGGGCTGCTGGTCGCCGCGCTCGCCGTGCAGGTGGGCCGACACGTGACGCCGCTTCGGGGCGTACCGCTGCTGCTGGTGGCCGTGCTGGCCGGAGCCGCCGGCGCGCTCGCGCACCGGCGGTGGCGGGCGCCGGGCCGGGCCCTGCGACGGGCCGCCGCCGGCCCGGTGGCCTTCGGGGCGCTCTTCCTGCTCGTCTCGCCCACCGCGGCGGTGGTCCTGCCGCGCGGCGACGGCGGTGCGGCAGGGACCGCGCAGGGTTCGGCCGTGCACCCACCGGTGGTCATGCTGATCCTCGACGAGCTGCCACTGGTCAGCCTGCTCGGCCCGGACGGAAAGATCGACGCCGGTCGGTACCCGCACTTCGCCGAACTGGCCGGCGCCTCCACCTGGTACCGCAACTCGACAGGGGTCAGCGGGTGGACACCGAACGCGCTGCCGGCGATGCTCACCGGCCGCTACCCGGCGAAGCCCGTCGCCCCGCACTACTCGCAGTACCCGGACAACATCTTCACCGCCTTCGGCGGCCTCTACGACATCAAGGCCGAGGAGAGCATCACCCGGCTGTGCCCACCCAGCCGGTGCGAACAGCCGGTCACCCCGGAACAGGGGATGGGCGTGCTGGTCCGCGAGACCGGCAAGCTGCTCGGCCGGGTCGCCGGACCCACCGAGAGCACCGTCGACCCGGAAGACTCCTATCGCGAGCAGACCCGGGCCGAAGCCGGCCTGGACGCCGCCGAACCGGTGCCGGCCGACCCGAAGTTCCGGTGGGACAGCCTGGACGACAACCAACCGGCCCGGTTCACCAGCTTCCTGGCCGGGCTGAAGCCGACCGCCCGCCCCACCCTGCACTTCCTGCACCTGCTGATGCCGCACTCACCGTGGGCGTACCTGCCGTCCGGCGCGCGCTACGACGCCCCCGAGGACCTGCCCAACGACGGCGCCGGCTGGGTCGACCTGGCCCGGCAGCGGCACCTCGCCCAGCTCGGCTACACCGACCGGCTGATCGGCGAGACACTGCGGACGCTGCGCGCCAGCGGCCTCTACGACCAGGCGCTCGTCGTGGTGACCGCCGACCACGGGGTGAGCTTCCGCCCCGGCGCCCAGGGCCGGGGCATGGACGCCATCAAGGCCGCCGCCGGCGAGGTCGCCTGGGTGCCGACGTTCGTCAAGGAACCCCGGCAGCAGACCGGCCGGGTCGACGACCGCAACTGGGAACACGTCGACCTGCTGCCGACGGTGGCCGACGAGGCCGGCATCCGGTTGCCCTGGTCTGTCGACGGGCGGTCCGCCCGGCAGGCCCCCCGCACCGACGGTACGAAGCACTTCTACGCCCGCCCCGGCGAACCGGTCACCTTCCCCGGCGGCGTACCCACCCCGCCGCCGCTGCCCACACCGCACCCTC
>NZ_JAGPXZ010000705.1:0-3147 GCF_018070305.1 Micromonospora sp. M51
CCTTGAGCTCCAGCGCGGTGATGGTCGCGTCGAGCGTCGCCTCCTGGGCCTCCTCGGAGACCGCGCCGCAGAAGTCCTCGTAGTCTTCCAGCAGGTCGGTGACGGTGGGGTTCTCGCCGCAGAGCACGCAGTTCGGGTCCTTACGAACCTTGATCTTGCGGTATTCCATCTCCAGGGCGTCGTAGACCATCAGGCGGCCGACCAGCGGCTCACCGATGCCGGTGAGCAGCTTGATCGCCTCGTTCACCTGGATCGAGCCGATCGACGCGCAGAGCACCCCCAGCACGCCGCCCTCGGCGCAGGAGGGGACCATGCCGGGCGGCGGCGGCTCCGGGTAGAGGCAGCGGTAGCAGGGGCCGTGCTCGGCCCAGAACACCGACGCCTGGCCGTCGAAGCGGTAGATCGAGCCCCAGACGTACGGCTTGCCGAGCAGCACCGCCGCGTCGTTCACCATGTAGCGGGTGGCGAAGTTGTCGGTGCCGTCCACGATCAGGTCGTACTGGGCGAAGATCTCGCGGACGTTCTCCCGGTCCAGCGCGGTGTTGTGGATCTCCACGTTGACCAGGGGGTTGATCTCGCGGATCGACGCGGCGGCGGACTCGGCCTTGGACCGGCCGATGTCGGACACCCCGTGGATGACCTGGCGCTGGAGGTTCGACTCGTCGACGGTGTCGAAGTCGATGATCCCGAGCGTGCCGACCCCGGCCGCGGCGAGGTACAACAGGGCGGGCGACCCGAGGCCACCGGCGCCGACACAGAGCACCCTGGCGTTCTTCAGCCGCTTCTGCCCGGTCACCCCGACATCCGGGATGATCAAGTGACGTGAGTAGCGGCGGATCTCGTCTACGGTCAGCTCGGCGGCGGGCTCGACGAGCGGGGGCAACGACACGGTGGACTCCCCGGGATCGGCGGTGTGAACCGCGCCATTGTTGCTCGCGGGAGCCCCGCTCGGCCATGACTGACGACACGTGGTCCGCTATGCGGGAGCGGGAATAACCGACGAGCCCGTCGATCAGGGGACGATGTCCCCCGCGTAGCGACGGCCGTCGAGGTAGGGCCAGGCGTTGGCGACGCAGCCTTCCAGGCCGTACGTCTGCTGTTGCATCACCGGAGCGGGCTCCCCCGGGCCGGGGCACGCCTCGTGGTCCTCGCCGAACTCGTGACCCACCTCGTGGTTGATGACGTAGGTCCGGTAGGTGTCCAGGGAGGCGCCGTAGTCGGGGACCGCCTCCATCCAACGGGCCAGGTTGATGATGACCTGACCGGGCAGGCGACAGGAGGTGTAGCGCTCGGTGGTCAACCCGCCCTCCGCGCACATCCGCTCGGAGGTGACCGGGGTGGCCAGGTAGATGGTGAAGTCGGCGTCCTCCGGGTCGGCCACCCGTTGCACCCGCAGCTCGTCGGAGGCGATCCAACTGCGCGGGTCGGCCAGCACCTCGTCGACAGTTGCGGCGAAGACGTCGGGGTCCTGGCCGGCGTCGCGTTCGACGACGACCCGGTAGCGGCGCAGCGGACCGTCAGTGCCGTGCACGGGGGTCTCGCCGTCGGCGGCGGTGAAGCGTCCCGCTCCGACCGACGGGTAGCTGGTGGGCGCCGGGTGCGCGGCCACCCCACCGCCGTGACCCATTCCGCCCTGGGTGGCGGCCGGCGGCTCGACTGCCGGCTCGCCGCCCCGGCTCACCGTCACGCCGATGGCCGCGGCGAGCACGAGCAGGCCGAGCAGCATGCTGCGGCGACGCCGTCGGCGCATCCGAACGGACGTGGGACGCGCATCCCGCCGCGCCGACCGGTGATCGGGCGGCCGGGCCGGGCCGTAAGGGGACGACGGCGTCATACCGTCGAGCCTGCCAGATTATTCGGGCGTTTTACCATTTTTATCGCTATTGCCGCAAGATGCCCGATCGAGACTGATATTGGCGAGTCGGACCGATCGCCTCAGAGCGCCGGGCCGGCGTGCCGACGCCCGTTGAGATACGGCCACGGGTTGGCCCGGCACCCGTTGAGGAAGAGCGTCTGCTGCATCATCACCGGCGCCGCCCGACCCGCACCGGGGCACCGCTCGTGCCGATGCCCGAGCTGGTGGCCCACCTCGTGGTTGACCACGTACGTGCGGTAGACCGCCAGCGGCACACCGGCCGAGACGAAGTGCGGCACCGACAACCGCCACCGATCCAGGTTGATGATCACCTTGCCCGGTGCCCGACAGGACGTGTACGGCCGGCCGTTGATCCGGATGTCCACCCCACCCTGTGCGCACATCCGCCCCGCGGTCCGGGCGGTCGCCAGGTAGACGGTGAAGTCACGAGGCGCAGCCCCGGGCACCTGCTGAAGCCGCAACCTGCCGCTGTCGACCCAACTGCCCGGCCCGGCCAGGTCCGTCCAGTTCTGCGACGACCCGCCCAGCCCGTGCACGTACAGCGCCGGCTGCGCGCCAGCGGCGGTGGCCGGGGTGTCCCGCACGTACGTGACCCGGCCGTCGAGCCGGACTTCCCGGCCCGGCCACGGCGGCGGGACGCGGTCGTCGGGGAGCAGGTGGTCCGGCCAGAGGGTGGCGCGTCTCATTGCTCCAGTCTGCCCCGGACCACTCAGGACAGCAGCGCCTCCAGCCGACGGTTGACCGCCGCCAACGTCGCCCGGACCACCGCCTGACGGGGATCACCGGCGACCAGGGCCGACCCGGCGAGCTGCTCGACCCAGCCCTCACAGACCAGCAACGCCACCACGGTGGCCACCTCGCAGTTGCCGAACGGCACCACCGCCGCGTGTTCGACGTAGCTGCGCCCCCGCTCGGCGTTGTCTGCGCCGCGCAGCAACTCGTCCACGGCGGCGGCCGCCGCCACCGCGCAGAGCCGCAGCACGTAGCCGTCCACCGCCGGCCCGGTGGCGTACCCGGAGGCGCTGTCGGCCCCGGCCAGCAGCCGGACCTCGACGTTCGCGTCCAGGCCGAAGGTGCTGACCTGCACGTGGTCGATCACCACCCGGGGCCCCGGGACGCCGCCGGTCTCCAGCGGCCGGGACGGCGCGGACTCCGTCGTGGTCACCTGACCACCGGAGTACGACGTGCCGAGCGTCGCCGGGCTACCGGTCGCGGCGCCGGCCGGCGCGGCGGAGACCGATCCGGGGTCCTCCCCCGTGGCCCCGCCCCCG
>NZ_JAGPXZ010000706.1:0-3147 GCF_018070305.1 Micromonospora sp. M51
CTGAAGGCTGTCACGAGCGGGTGAGCTGTACCCTTCCCCGGGTGAGTCTGCCGCTGCCTCCCGGGCCGTTCGCCGCGTACCTGTTCGACTGCGACGGCACCATCGTCGACTCGATGCCGCTGCACTACGTGGCCTGGCAGCGGGCCCTCGCGGAGTGGGGCTGCGAGTTCCCGGAGGACCTCTTCTACGCGTGGGGTGGGCGGCCCACCGCCGACATCATCGTCGAGCTGAACGAGCAGCAGGGTCTGGCCATGCCGGTGGCTGCCGTGGTCGAGCGCCGGGAGGGCTACTACCAGGAGTTGTTGCCGCAGCTCGCCGCGGTGCCGGAGGTGCTGGCGCACATCCACGACGCGCACCGGCGGGTTCCGTTCGCCGTGGTCTCCGGCAGCACCCGCGCGTCGGTCACCGCCTCCCTGGACGCGCTGGGCCTGCTGGACCGGTTCGACGTGCTGGTCTGCGCCGACGACTACACCCGGGCCAAGCCCGACCCGGAGGCGTTCCTGCTCGCGGCGCGGCAGCTCGGCGTACCCCCGGAGGCTTGCCTGGTCTTCGAGGACACCGACCTGGGCATCCAGGCCGCGACGGCGGCCGGCATGGCATCGGTACGCGTGCCGCAACAGCGCACGCCCTGACCTCTCAGGCCACCGTCAGCAGGAGCTTGCCGGCGTAGGAGGTCTGGAGGCGCTGGTGCGCGTCCCGCACCTTGCCCAGGGGGAACGTCTCGGCGACGTGCACCACGAACGGCCCCGCTTCGATGAGTTCGTTGAGGCGTTGCAACTGTCGGGGGTTCGATTCGCCGTCGTACGCGCGGACCGTGACGCCCGGACGTTCCTGTGGCTCCGGCCGCACCCCGTGGGCGTACGCGACCACCCCGCCGTCGGCCAGCGCCTCGGTGAGCCGGTCCAGCGTCGGCCCGCCGGCCATCGCCAGGATGGCGTTGACCCCGCCCGGTGCCGCCTCCCGGATCCGGGCCAGCACCTCGGTCATGTCGCCGTGACCGTCCACCGACACGTCGGCGCCGAGCCGGGTCACCAGCGCGACGCCGTCCGCCCCGGACGCCACGGCGATCACGTTGAGGCCCTGCCGCTTCGCCAACTGCACGGCCAGGTGGCCCTGACCGCCGCTCGCTCCGAAGATCAGCAACCAGTCGCCGGCCGACAGGCTGACGGTGTCGAGGCCGGCCAGTGCGGTCAGCGCGTCGGTGGGCATGGCACCGGCGTGCTCGGCCGGCACACCGTCGGGCACCTTCGCCGCGTACTCCGCCTTGACCGACGCGTACTCGGCGTAGAGGCCGCCCTTGGGCCGGGTGGTGGCGGAGACGTAGACCAGGTCGCCCACGGCCAGGCTGGTCACCGTGCCGCCGGCCGCGATGACGGTTCCGGCACCGTCGGAGCCGGGCACGATCGGCAGTGCCGAGCCCTCCGGCACCAGCACCCCCTCCCGCTCGTACGCGTCCCACACCCCGACGCCGGCGCTCCACACCTTGATCAGCACTTCGTCGTCGGCGACCTGCGGGATCGGCAGCTTGCGCAGGGTGATCACCTCCGGCCCGCCGAACTCGTCGAAGGCCGCGGCCTGCATCCGCTCTGGCACATCCCCGTCAACCATGTGGATTCCCCCTCCGTGCCGGCGTCACCGTCGCAGCATGCCGGCTCGGGAACGGGCGCGCTCCGGAGCTGAGGGCCGTTCACCCACAAGGACTAACGTGCAGGCTCGCCGAACCTTTTGGGGCGGCTGCGGCGATCAGGAGGCCTGCGGCTCCGGGCCACGAAGCGCCTGCTCGACGGCGTCGCGGACGCGGGCGTCCTCGCGCGCCTTGCTCAGCGCCCGGTTGCGGCGCCGGTACAGGTACGCCCCGACGAGCACGGCGATCAGCACGACGAGGGCCAGCACCAACGTCCAGGGCAGGGCCCAGCCGTGCGCGGTGGCCTGCACCGGCTTGAGCGGGGTGGTGGAGCCCGAGGCATCGGTGAGCAGCGGCGTCAGGGTCACGGTAGCGGCCAGCGAGATGACCGGAGCCACCCCGTGTACGGGCACCGTCACGTTCCAGCTCTCACCCGGGAGCAGCTCCGGCGGCGCGGCGACGTCATCGGCCCGGACCCGCAGCAGGCCGAACGGGCCGGAGACGGTCACCGCCTGGTTTCCCGACAGGGCCGCGTTGCCGACGTTGTGGACCTTGTAGGTGATGGTGGCGTCACCCTTGCTGAACGGGTTGGTCGGTCCGGCGTACGTCACGTGCAGGTCCTCGATCGCGAGGTTCGGCTTCAGCTCGCCGCCGACCCGCAGCTTGATCCGGATACCGAGGCGCCGGTCGACGTTGATCCCCTCAGCCTGGTCGGCCTGGGTCAGGGTGGTGAGGATGCCGCCGACGTAGTCCCCGGGCGTGGCGTTCTCCGGAACGCTGACCGTGAACGGGACCTGGGCGGTCTTTCCGGGCTGGATCACGACGCTGCCGGCGTTCGGCTTCACCCAGGCGCCGACCGCTGTGGACTTCTTGTCCTTGGTGAGCAGGTCGAGCTGGCCGGCGTCGGTGGTGAAGCCGTCGGCCGCGTACACGGAGAGGGTCAGCGGGGCCGTGCCGCGGTTGGCCACGACCATGGCGTCCTCGACGGCCCCACCCGGGTTGACGTTGTAGCTGTAGCTGGACCGGGCCTCGCCGTAACCGTTGGACGCCGTCCGGACCGTCCAGGCGGCGTTGCCGTCCGCCGCCCGGGCGGGGCCGGCACCGACGCCGACTGCCGCGACGACGGCGAGCAGGGACAGTGCTGTCCTACGGAGGAGTGCGGTGGGCCTGGTCTTCCAGCGCGTGACGGACGGGTACATGTCGGTTCCTTGAGGTGATCTTGGACGGATGGCAAATGGGTGGCGGGGTAGACACCCGAAGGTGCCTACCCCGCCCATGGAACTGTTCGGTCAGCTGCTCAGCGCGGTGATCGTCAGGGTGGTGCGGTAGCTACCCTTCGCGATGCTGTCCGGGATCTTCAGATCCAGGTCGGCGCCGAGCTTCGCGCCACCACGCGGGTGACCCTGCGCGGCGGCGGCGAGGGCGCTGGAGACCGAGAGGCCCTTGCCCTGGTCGTCGTAGGACGACAGGACCGGGGCACCGGCCTCGGCGCCCGCTCCGGCGTCGAGCACGTACGGGCTCCA
>NZ_JAGPXZ010000707.1:0-3144 GCF_018070305.1 Micromonospora sp. M51
CCGCTGGCGACGAGCCACCGCCACGCCCAGGCGAGCCGCGGGTCCACCGGCGGGGACGCCACCAGCCGGGCGGTGAGCACCCGGTCGAGCAGGGCGAACCGCTCCGGCCAGCCCGGGGCCTCGGCGAGCCGGTCGCGCAGCCGATCCAGCCAGTGGCCCGGGAGCTGCTCCACGCCGACGGCCCGGTTGGTCAGCTCGCCCAGCGGCAGGCCGAGGAGCCGCCGGGCGGTCAACGGGGCGAGCAGCAACTCGACACCCTCCCCCACGCCCACCGTGCGCGTGGTGCACCAACCGTCGAAGGTGCCGGCCACGAACGAGTCGACGGTGGTGACGCCGCGCTCGGCGCTGCGCGGGTCGGTCACGTCCAGCGGAGCACCCCAACCCAGGATCAGCACCACGAAGACGCCCGCCGACTCCCGGCGGACCAGTGGCACGTCAGCGCGTTCCCGGTAGCCCACGTACCGGTCGACGAACGGACGCAGCCTCGCCTCGGGCAGCCCGAGGACCATCTCGCCAACCGGCGTCACCGCCGTCAACAGAGCCCGCCCTTCGCGTTGCCCCGGTCGGCCGGGCCCGGGCGTAACGCTGGGCGTGGCCGACCGGGGAGACCGTCACCTCACGCCGGCGGCGTCCATGCCGCGCAGCTCCTTCTTCAGGTCGGAGACCTCGTCGCGGATCCGGGCCGCCAACTCGAACTGCAGCTCGCGGGCGGCGGCCAACATCTGGTCGTTGAGCTCCTGGATGAGCTGGGCGAGGTCGGCGCGGGCCATCCCCTCCCGGGAGGTGGTGGCGGCAGCGGAGCGGCTCCGGCTGCGGGTCTCCTTGACCGGCGCCTTGCCTCGGGAGAGCTGCCGCACCGCACCCCCGACCCGGGAGTTCTCGGTGTCCTCCGCCTCGCGGTAGATGTCGTCCAGGATGTCGTGGATCTTCTTGCGCAGCGGCTCCGGGCTGATGCCGTGCGCCTCGTTGTGCGCGATCTGCTTGGCCCGCCGCCGATCGGTCTCGTCGATCGCCGCCGCCATCGACGGGGTGATCTTGTCGGCGTACATGTGCACCTGACCGGAGACGTTACGGGCGGCTCGACCGATGGTCTGGATCAGCGAGCGGCCGCTGCGCAGGAAGCCCTCCTTGTCAGCGTCGAGAATCGCCACCAGCGACACCTCGGGCAGGTCCAGACCCTCGCGGAGCAGGTTGATGCCGACCAGCACGTCGTAGTCGCCCTTGCGCAGCTCACGCAGCAGCTCCACCCGGCGCAGCGTGTCCACCTCCGAGTGCAGGTAGCGCACCCGGATGCCGTTCTCCAGCAGGTAGTCGGACAGGTCCTCGGCCATCTTCTTGGTCAGCGTGGTGACAAGCACCCGCTCGTCCCGGTCGGTCCGCAGCTTGATCTCGTGCATCAGGTCGTCGATCTGGCCCTTGGTCGGCTTGATCACGACCTCCGGGTCGACCAGGCCGGTGGGTCGGATCACCTGCTCGACGAACTCGCCCTGGGCCTGCTCCATCTCCCAGGTGCCGGGGGTCGCGGAGAGGAAGACCATCTGCCCGACCCGCTCCAGGAACTCGTCGAAGCGCAACGGCCGGTTGTCGGCCGCGCTGGGCAGCCGGAAGCCGTGGTCGATGAGCATCCGCTTGCGCGACGCGTCGCCCTCGTACATGCCGCCGATCTGCGGGATGGTCACGTGCGACTCGTCGACCACGGTGAGGAAGTCGTCGGGGAAGTAGTCGAGCAGGCAGTGCGGCGGGCTGCCGGGCAGCCGCCCGTCCATGTGCATCGAGTAGTTCTCGATGCCGGAGCAGAAACCCACCTGCCGCATCATCTCGATGTCGTAGGTGGTGCGCATCCGCAGCCGCTGCGCCTCCAGCAGCTTGCCCTGCCGCTCCAGCTCGGCCAGCCGCTCGGCCAGCTCGACCTCGATGTCGCGGATCGCCCGCTCCATCCGTTCCGGGCCCGCCGCGTAGTGCGTGGCCGGGAAGATCACCAACTGGTCGACCTCGCGGACCACGTCACCGGTCAACGGGTTGAGGTAGTAGAGCTTCTCCACCTCGTCACCGAAGAGCTCGATGCGCACGGCCAGCTCCTCGTACGCCGGGATGATCTCCAGGGTGTCACCGCGGACCCGGAAGGTGCCGCGCTGGAAGGCCATGTCGTTGCGGGTGTACTGGATGTCGACCAGCCGGCGCAGCAACTGGTCGCGGTCGAGATCCTGGCCGACCTGCACCTTCACCGCCCGGTCGAGGTATTCCTCCGGGGTGCCCAGCCCGTAGATCGCCGAGACGGTCGCCACCACGATCACGTCGCGGCGGGTGAGCAGCGACATCGTCGCCGAGTGCCGCAGCCGCTCCACCTCCTCGTTGATCGAGGAGTCCTTCTCGATGTAGGTGTCGGTCTGCGGGATGTAGGCCTCGGGCTGGTAGTAGTCGTAGTACGACACGAAGTATTCGACGGCGTTGTGCGGCAGCAGCTCGCTGAACTCCTTGGCCAACTGCGCACAGAGCGTCTTGTTCGGGGCGAGCACCAGGGTGGGGCGTTGCAGCCGCTCGATCAGCCACGCCGTGGTGGCACTCTTGCCGGTGCCCGTCGCGCCGAGCAGCACGGTGTTGCGGTCGCCGCGCCGAACCCGACGCTCAAGATCGTCGATCGCGGTCGGTTGGTCGCCGGCCGGCTGGAACTCACTGACGACCTGGAAGCGGCTGTCGAGCCGGGGAATGTCGAGCGCCATGCCGTCAACGGTACGCCGCAGGTCCGACATGTTCGGCCGTCACGCCAGGTACGTGATCGGCTTCAATATTCCCATTGTGTGGCCCATGTCACCGGGACTACCCTCTTCCTGTAGGCCGCTCGCGGCGGCCGACCGGGCCGGTGGCCAGGCCAACATCACGGCCGGTCGCCCCCGGCACTGCGGTCGCAGCACCCGGCTCGTCCGGCGTGCGCACCCGTGTGGTCGCGCTCGAGGCGCAGACCGGCCGCCGCGAGCGCCCCTGCTCGTCACCTCGGTGCCACCCCGGCCGTTTCATCTCCGTGGACACCTCCCCGACCCCGGCGCCCGACACCGCCCACGCGACCCCGTCGCGGCCGGGCGACCCGAGCACCGGCAACGCCCCGGGCAGCGGCGACGGCGGCTCAGCCAGCGGCGCGTCCACGAC
>NZ_JAGPXZ010000708.1:0-3143 GCF_018070305.1 Micromonospora sp. M51
CGGCAACGCCACGGTCAGCGGCCCGGCCGTGTACGTGCCGCCGACCGGCCGAGCCGACCCGGTGCCACCCGACTCGGCGCCCACCGCGCCCACCGCGACGACGGCCACCATCGTGGCCCCGGCCAGCCGCAACCGGCGGCGGGCTCCCGGTCGCGGTGGCGGCTGCCGCGGTACGGGACGGGTCGCGATGGTCAGCCGCGCCGGGTCGCTCGCACGGGTCAACGCGGCGTGCAGGGTGGCGGCGTCGGGGTAGCGGTCGGCCGGGCGGTGGGCGGTGGCCTGGGCGAGCACCGCCGCGACCGCCGCGGGCACGTCGTGCCGCAGTCGGAGCCCCGGGGTGCGCCGGTGCGGATCGGGGCTGGTCGGGTTCGCTCCGGTCGGGTCGGCGGCCAGCAGCCGGATGCCGAGGCGGCCGAGCCCGTACACGTCGGCGCGGGTGTCGACCACCGCGCCTGGATCGTCCTGTTCGGGGGCCATGTATCCCGGGGTGCCGGCCCGGGCGGTCAGCCCGGAGGCGGCGGCGAGCGCCTTGGCGAGACCGAGGTCGGCGCTCAGCACCTGTTCCGCGCCGTCGGGGCCGGCGCCGCCGACCAGGAAGTTGCCGGGGGTGAGATCGCGGTGCACGACGCCGTGCCGGTGCAGCACGGCGACCCCGGCGCAGACCTCGCCGAGCAGCCGCAACGCCGCCGGCACGGGGATCTCGCCGGCGGCCAGCCGGTCCCGCAGGCTGCCCCCGTCCGCCCAGGCCAGGACCGCGTACGGCCGACCGTCGGGCAGTTCACCCAGGGCGTGCACCCGGATCAGCCGCTCGTGCTCCAACCGGCGCAGCAACCGGGCCTCGTCGAGGAAGCGTTCCCGGACGCGTAGGTCGTGGCTCCAGTTCTCGGCCAGCACCTTGATCGCCACGTGCGCGTCGAGCGCCCGGTCGTAACCCAGCCAGACCGTCGCGAACGAACCGACGCCGAGCAGTCGCTCGATGGCGTAGGGCCCGATCCGCAGTGGAGCCGTCACCGTCTCACCCCCGGCCAGCGCGGTCGGTCGGCGTTTCTCTGCACAGTAGACCGAGCGGTTCGCGATCTCGACGAACCGTTGGCCCGGGCGCGGTGACTAACAGGGCAGGAGACCCCGCACCGAAGGAGCCGTCATGAACCGTCCCGCGATCCTCCTCACCACCGCCGCGTTGGCGCTCGGCACGCTCGTCCCGGCGACGGTCGCCGGTCCGGCGACCGCCGCGCCCCCGGTCGGCGGCACCGCGCCCGCGTCGGCGCGCGGTCCGCTCGCCGCCGCCGTCGGACACAGCCACCCGCAGGTGCTCAGCGTGCGTGGCGCCGGCGTGTACCGCATCGGCGCCAGCCTGGCGGCGCTCACCGCGAACGGGCACATCGACTGGACCGCGTCGGGCTGCGGCCCGGTGGTGCACGCCGGAGCCACCGGTTCCTGGGCGGGTGTGCTCCTGCTGGCCTTCCGCGACGGGCGCCTGGTGGAGGTGGGTACGGCCACCAACCCGCCGCGATCTCCCGCCGGCGCCGGTGTCGGCATGTCGTTCGCCGAGTTGGAGGCGATCTACGGCCGACGGGGGTCGCTGATCCGCAACGACGCGGGGGACGCCGAGGCGTACCTGGTGCGGGTCGGGTCGCGGGTGGAGTTGTTCACCGGGCACCCGATCCGGCCGGGGGTGGGCTACTTCCAGGTCGGCCCGGCCAGCTTCGTCGAGCGGAACTTCCGGCAGGGCGGGTCCTGCTGATTCGACCCACCCGCGGGGCGTCCGGTGTCGACCGGGCGCCCCGCGTCGCCGCTCGGCCCGATTCGGAGGTTGGGCGGACACGATGATGTCGGGCTAGACATTAGTGTGTGGCACACAGTATGGTGTGACACATGGTTAGCGAGGATGTTCTACGGACGCACCTGCAGGAGTTGCGTCGAGGCACCGTCGTGGTGGCCAGCCTGGTCGCGCTCCGCCGGCCGGACTACGGCTACGCACTGCTGCAACGGCTCACCGACCACGGCTTCCCGGTCGACGCCAACACGCTCTACCCGCTGCTGCGCCGCCTGGAGGACCAGGGGCTGCTGACCAGCGAGTGGAATACCGCGGAGAGCCGGCCGCGCAAGTTCTACCGGACCAGCGACGAGGGCGAGTCGATGCTGAGCCGGCTGCTCGACGACCTCGCCGCCGTGCAGACCTCCATCACCGGGCTGATCCAAGGAGTGGACCGATGAACACCCTGACCGACCGTTACCTCGCCGCCACCCTGCGCTCGGTGCCCGCCCAGCGCCGCGACGAGATCGCCAGCGAGCTGCGGGCCTCCATCGAGGACATGATCGAGGGTCGGACCGACGGCGGGCAGGACGCCACCACCGCCGAGCGGGAGGTGCTCACCGAGCTGGGCAACCCGGACGTGCTGGCCGCCCGGTACGCCGACCGTCGACTCCAGCTCATCGGCCCGACCTACTACCTGGTCTGGCTGCGGCTGCTGAAACTGCTGCTCAGCTTCATCCCGGCGCTCGTCGGCACGATCGTCACCATCGTCGAGGCGGCCGAGGGGAAAGGTTTCGGAGCCATCGGTCCGGGCCTCGTCGTCGCCCTGCAGGTGGCGGTGCAGATCGCCTTCTGGCTCACCCTGACCTTCGCCATCATCGAGCGCTCCCAAACGCCGGTGAACCTGCCGGACTGGACGGTCGACCAGCTGCCCGACGCCCCGGTGCACCGGGGCATCCCGCTCGCCGACACCATCGCCTCGGTGGTCATGCTGGTGGCGACCATCGCGTACCTGCCCATCCAGCACTTCCAGTCCTGGGTGCGCGGCACCGACGGCGAGAACATCGCGATCCTCGACCCGGCTCTCTGGTCGTTCTGGCTGCCGGCGCTGATCGTCGTGCTGGTCGCCAGCGTGATCTTCGAGATCGTCAAGTACCGGATCGGACGCTGGACCTGGCGTCTCTTCGGCACCAAGGTGCTGCTCAACCTGGCGTTCTCCGTGCCGCTGGTGTGGTTGGCGCTCTCCGACCGGCTGCTCAACCCGGCCCTGGGCGAGCGGCTGAGCTGGCTGGCGGATGCCGACAACCGAAACCTCCTCGGCGCGGCGATCGCGGTGGGAACGGCAGTGGTGGTGGTCTGGGACCTGATCGACACCGCGATCAAGACC
>NZ_JAGPXZ010000709.1:0-3136 GCF_018070305.1 Micromonospora sp. M51
CGGACCCCCCGAGAGCACCGTCGACCCGGAAGACTCTTATCGCGTGCAGACCCGGGCCGACGCCGGCCTGGACGCCGGCAGCGCCCGGGTCGCCGACCTGGCCGCGTTCACCGCCACCGACCCGGACACCGGCACCCTGCCGGCGCTTGTCTGGGGCGACGTCCCGGACCGGATCCCGGACGGCACTCTGCTGGCGGTCGCCGTCAACGGCCGCATCGGGGCGGTCGTCCCGGTGGTGCCGGCCGACCCCGGCGGACGCCGGTTCGCCGCGCTGCTCGCCGACGACTCGTTGTTCCGCGCCGGCACCAACACACTCGACGTCTACCAGGGCGCGGCGGACGGCGCGCTGCGCCGCCTCGCCCTGTCCTGACAGTGCTTCCGGGTCGGTCTCATCTGGCTCCCGGGGTCGGCCCGGCCTGGCTCCCGGGGTTGGTCGGGTCTGGCGTCCGAGGTCGGTCCGGCCTGGCTCCCCGGGCCGGTCGGGTCTGGTCCCGGCTGGCGGGATGCCGGGTTTCCCGGCCGCCTGGTCGGGAATCGGGTGACGCATACCTCACCGCCGAACCACAGCGGGCGTTGTCCCCCGAGCCGCAATTACGGTAGAAGCGAAGGCAATTCAACGTAGATCTGCCGGCGAAGCGAGGAACCACATGACGGAAGTCAAGCTCGATCACCCCGGTGGGCAGCTGTCGATGCCGGTGCATCCTGCGGTCGAGGGCCCCGCCGGTATCGGGGTGAGCAAGCTGCTGAAGGAAACCGGGATGACCACGTACGACCCCGGTTTCGTCAACACCGCCGCTGCCTCATCCGCGATCACCTACATCGACGGCGACGCGGGCATCCTGCGTTACCGGGGGTACCCGATCGAGCAGCTGGCCGAGAAGTCCTCCTTCCTGGAGGTCTCCTACCTGCTCATCTACGGTGAGCTGCCGACCGAGCAGCAGCTGACCGAGTTCACCGAGTGGATTCGGCGCCACTCGCTGCTGCACGAGGAGATGCGTCGCTTCTTCGACGGCTTCCCCCGGGACGCCCACCCGATGGCGGTGCTCTCGTCCGCGGTGAGCGCCCTGTCCACCTTTTACCAGGACAGCCTGGACCCGTTCGACTCCGAGCACGTGGAGATCTCCACGGTCCGGCTGATGGCCAAGGTCCCCACCATCGCCTCGTACGCGTACAAGAAGTCCATCGGTCAGCCGCTGCTGTACCCGGACAACTCGCTGGGGTACGTGGACAACCTGCTGCGGATGACGTTCGGCGTGCCGGCGGAGCCGTACGAGGTCGACCCGGTGATGTCGAAGGTGCTGGACATGCTCTTCGTCCTGCACGCCGACCACGAGCAGAACTGCTCCACGTCGACCGTCCGGCTGGTCGGCTCCAGCAACGCCAACCTGTTCGCCTCGGTCTCGGCCGGCGTGAACGCGCTGTTCGGGCCGCTGCACGGCGGCGCCAACCAGGCGGTGCTGGAGATGCTCCAGCAGATCCACGCCGGCGACGACGACGTCCGGTCCTTCGTCCGCAAGGTCAAGGACAAGCAGGACGGCGTCAAGCTGATGGGCTTCGGCCACCGGGTCTACAAGAACTACGACCCGCGGGCGGCGATCGTCAAGAAGGCCGCGCAGGACGTGCTGGGCCGGATGGCCAAGCCCGACCCGCTGCTGGACATCGCCATGGAGCTGGAGGAGATCGCGCTCGCCGACGACTTCTTCGTCTCCCGTCGGCTCTACCCGAACGTGGACTTCTACACCGGCCTGATCTACAAGGCCATGGGCTTCCCGACCAAGATGTTCACAGTGCTCTTCGCGCTCGGCCGGCTTCCCGGCTGGATCGCCCAGTGGCGCGAGATGATCAACGACCCGGAGACCAAGATCGGCCGTCCGCGGCAGGTCTACGTCGGCTCCGCCGAGCGGAACTACGTCCCCTTCGGCGAGCGCTGATCCGCGTTCTCGCTGCACCGACAGGCCGTCGACCCGCCCACGGGTCGGCGGCCTGCCGCGTTTCTGCTCTGGCCGTGCCCGATCGCCCTTGATCGACTCGGGTTTGTGGAAGGCGCGGTGTTCCTCGGACCGGGACACCCCGACTTTCAGGAAGCCGAGTCGATCACGAACGGGTGATGCCGGGGCAGCCCCGGGCATCAGGGCGGTCGGGCCGAGGGCGGCGCCCTCAGGGCGGACCGGGGTGGGTGGTCGGCGACCGGGCGGGGTCAGAAGGCCGAGATGTCCTGGGCCCGCTCGCTGCGGCTCAGGGCGCTGATCAGCGCGGACTGACCACGGCGGCGCACCGCCAGTCGGACCAGCAGGTCCCGGACGGGGTCGAAGACGTCGGCCGGGAACTCCGGCGTGGGTACGCCGACGCTCACCGCGAGGTCATCGGAGTGCACGACGATCTCCAGTTGGCGGGTGAGCAGGAAGTCCCCGCGCCGCAGCGACCAGCCCTGCCACGGGATGGGCACTACCGCACGGGCGGCACCCCCGGAGAGCAGGTCGCCGACCTCCTCCAGCGCCTGGGCGGAACTGGCGTGCAGGGCGGCTGGCCCGCGCGCCGCGTCCGACTCGTCGTTGCTCTCGGCGACCGACTTCTCGTCCGGGGTGCCCTCGCTGACCCAGGGGGCCTGCGCGTAGTGGTTGTCTGCCGAATCCAGCGTCGGTAGGTCGGTCGGCATCGGCAGCAACTCGGCCGCGCGGACCGCCTGACGTCCCAGGTGGCACGCCAGGCCACCCACTGACAGGTGCGGCAGCGCACTCGGGTGTGACCACCGCTCGGTCACCTCGGGGCGTCGGATCAGGTCCAGCGCGATGGCGGCGGCGGTCGGAAAGGCGGCATCCAGGGCGTCGACAGCGCGAAACATCCGCACATTCTGGCAGCACCGGCCGACAGGCTCCGAGCGGCGCGGCCCGCCCCGGCAGGCCCCACGCCCGCCGCGCCGAGCGACGCGGGCCGGCCGACGGGCACCACACCCGCCGAGCCCAGTGTGATCGACTCGGCTTTCAGGAAGTCGGGGCGTCCCCGGTACTGGGACACCCCGACTTCAAGGAAACCGAGTCGATCAACCGCAAGCAGCCAATGCGGGGTCAGCGCAGGCCGGCGGCGGCGAGCAGGTTGCCCTCGGGCAGCGCCGGAAGCGCACGGCCCTGCGACATCC
>NZ_JAGPXZ010000071.1:0-13914 GCF_018070305.1 Micromonospora sp. M51
ATCGTCGTCAGTCCCAGTGCTTCGAGCATCGATACCCCCGATCGTCGATGTTGTCGGCCGGGTCCGCGAGCCCGTGCCGGTGACCCGCTGCAGGTGGGTGCCAAAAGGGGTGGCGGCATCGGCATGCCAGCCGATCGGCGTTTGACCGAAGCCGGCCCGGAAATCGGACCGGTGAGCAGAATTCGACGTATGTCGATAGTTTTGGAAGGGGAGCGTCCATGACGAGCGCGCAGGAACCGCCCGACGACGAGATCACCGCGGAACTCGAGCGGTACTCCCGGGTAGCGGTCACCGGAGGATCCGGATTCGTCGGCCGTCATCTGGTTTCGGCCCTGGCCGCGCGGCACGGGGATGTGGTCGCCCTTGACGTGGCACCCCCGCCCGTACCGCATCCGCGCCGCACCCAGACCCGCCATGTGGACCTGCGCGACGCCCAGGCCGTCGAGGCCGCCGTCGCCGATGCCGACCTGGTCATCCATCTGGCTGGGAACGCCAGCGGAACGGTCTCGGTCGAGCGGCCCCGCTTCGACTTCGAGACCAACGCGGTGGCGACTTTCAATCTCTGTGAAGCGCTGACGAAATCGGGCGTCGCCCGGCTCGTCTACCTCTCCTCGGCGATGGTGTACGGCGTCCCGCAGGTGACTCCCGTGCCGGAGACGCACCCCGTTGCCCCCTTTCTGCCGTACGCGTCGTCGAAACTGGCCGGCGAACACGCGGTGATCGGCTTCTGCCACGCCTTCGGCCTCGAGGCCACCATCGGCCGGGCCTTCACGCTGTACGGCCCGGGGGAAAAGCCGCAGATCGCCGGCGGCGAGGTGTCCCAGTTCCTGCGCTGGCACCTGCGGGGCCTGCCGATCCACGCCGCCGGTGACCCGGACCGCAAGACCCGCGACTTCTGCCACGTCGAGGACCTGGTCCAAGGCCTGCTCCTACTCGCGGTGCGGGGCCGCAGTGGGGAGGTCTACAACATCGGCTCCGGCACCGAGACGTCTCTGCGGGAGCTCGCCCACGTCATCGAGACCGTGACCGGCGAACCCGCCCGGCTGGTCAGCGACGGAACGGTCACTGAGGACACGTACCGCATGGTTGCCGACATCACCAAGCTGGGTAAGCTCGGCTACCGTCCTCGCATACCCCTGCTGGACGGCGTCCGGAACCTCGCCGACGCGCTGGGCGACCGGCCCGAGTTGCCCGGCGTGGACACCATCTTCCGCGCGGAGCAGCGCCTCGCCGCCAGTTCCGGTCGGGCCTGACCAGCACCCCGCCCTCATGCCCGGTGCTCCGGGTCCCGCGCCGGAGCACCGGGCATGATGAGCAGAGTCGTGAGGACCGACGCACCGACGACCACGGCCCCGATGAACTGCGTGGAGCTGTATCCGGAGCCGGCGCCGATCATGGTGAGGTAGACGGCGACCGAGATCGCGCCGCCGACGTGCGTGGTCGATTCGAACAGCGCGGAGGCGAGCCCTCGATCCTCCGGCGCGGCGTCGCCGATGCACTCTCGGGTCAGCCCCACGTAGATGGGGCCCGCGCTCAGTCCCCAGAGGACCAGGTACACCACCAGCACGGTCAGGGACCCGGCGGTGCCGAACGCCACCAGGGCCAACGTGATCGAACACAGCAGGAGAGCCAGTGCCACGACGCGGCGGGAGCCGTAACGCCGTACCAGCCGGCCGGCCGGAGCGGCACTGATCACGGCGCCGAGCAGCACCGGAGCCAGCGCGATGCCGGCCTGCGCCGCGGACAACGAGTACACGTCCTGCAACTGCAGGCTGCCCACGACCACGACCGCGGCGTACGCCGCCGAATGCGCACCGAATGCCAGGCAGCTGGCCACCAGCCGGCGGGACCGCACCACCGACGGCTTGATGATCGGGTTGCGAACCCGCCGCTCCCACCACACCAGCGCGTTCAGCATCAGCACGCCAGCCAGGACCGGCGACACCGTCGCCAGTCCTGGCCCGTGCTCCCCGATCTGGGTGGCTCCGTAGATCACGGCGAGCAGCCCACCGGTGACCAACGCCGCCCCGGTGACGTCGAGCCGCTCCCGCCGGCTGCCGGACGGCTCGTCGGCCGGCAGCAACAACAGCCCCGCCACCGCGGCGAGCGCCGCGGCCGGAACAACGACGATGAACACCCACCGCCAGCCGAGGTACGAAGTGATCACGCCGCCGAGGACCGCCCCGGCCATGCCGGCCGTGTTCGCCGCGGCCGCCACCACGGAGAACACCCGGCTGCGCCACGGCTCATCAGGAAAGAGGGTGGCAGCCGATGCCAGCGCCGCGGGAATGGCGAACGCCGCCCCGAGGCCCTGCATCACCCGGCCCACCAGCAGGAGCGCCAGCGTGCCCGCCACCCCGGAGAGCAGCAGCCCGGTCCCGGTCAGCGCGAGACTGGCGACGATCACCCGGCGCCGGCCCCAGACGTCGCAGACGCGGCCGCCGAGGACGAGGAAGCCACCGATGGTCAGCGAGTAGAGGGTCACCACCCACTGCAGCTGCGCGGGCGGTACTCCGAACTCCGCGCCGATGTCCGGCAGCGCCGTGGCGACGGCGAGACTGTCGAATAGCACCAGGAACATAGCGCCGGCCAGCACCAGAGCGGTAGGCCAGCCATGCCTCACCGGCCGCGCCGCGGGCGCCGTCGTCTGCGATTCCATCAGTCCTCCGTGCTCGCCGTATGACCGTCCTCGCCCTCGTCCCCGGCTCGGCTATCCGGCTGATTGCGCCTGTCCAGCGGGCGCCGGCAGGTCGTATCCGTACTGCCGGGCCACCGCACCGAGCTCGGGATCGGAGAAGTACCCGGCCAGGCCCGGTGTCATCCAGGATGTCCAGCCCGACACCGCGCCCTTGCGGATCATCCGCGGTTGCCGCTCCCCTGCGGCGTCCTGCGCCACCACGGCGTCCTCGTGCGCCCGCATCCGCTCGAAACTGCTGGCCTCCGCGGCGGCGCGGAGGGTGTCCGCGGTGACGTCCACCGCAAGCTCGCGCAGCGCCGGCTCGAGTACCTCCACCGGGCGCTGCTTGAGGTCCTCGAAACGCAGTACCGTGGCATGCTCGTACCCGTGGGCCTGTTCTTCCCAGGCCTGGTAGAAGGCCGACCAGTCCTCGACCGGGTTGGACGAGAAGTCACCGGGACCGCGCAGCCAGTCCTCGAACTCGTCGGGCACCTTGTCCCACTCCTCCTCGCCGAAGGAGCGGCGCCACTGGTGCAGCGAGTAGAGGGCGTCGCGCGGATCCCGCACGATGATCCAGACTCCGCCCACCGGGAGCCCGTCGAAGATCTCCGGGGGGTGGTGCGACTTGACGAAACGCGGCCACGGGCGGATCGCCCCAGGACCTCCGGCCTCGCTGTCCTTGTCGTGCAGCGAGGCGAGCCGGTCCCGGTAGGCCGCATGCGTTCGCACGCCGACGGCCGTGCCGTCCGCCTGCAACCGCTCGGTGTAGGCGTCGACGTAGTTGAGTCCCGCTTCGAAGAGGATGTTGCCGATCAGCGACTGGCCAGCCCCACCGCAGCTGGCCACGACGATGTCCCGTGGACCGAGCTGCTTGAGGTTGTCTGCGTACAGCTCGCTGAGCCGTGCGCGGGCCAGGGTCGAATCCGGCCGGTGTGCCATGAAGGTGTTCCTTTCTCTTGGTGATGGATCTTTGCGGACGGACGTCGTACGCACCGGCTCAGCCGGGCGGACGACCCCGGCTGAGGCATCATCGGGTCCAGTCGGGGGCGAACTCGGGATCGCTCAACCGCACTGAGCGCCGCTGGGCCAACTCACCGATCGCCTTCATGTCGTCGTCAGCGAGCACGAAGTCGAATACCTTGAGGTTCGCGACCAGATGGGGTACTGCGGTCGAACGGGGAATCGCTGCGACACGCGGCTGCTGTACCAGCCAGCGGAGGGCGATCTGCGCCGGGCTGCGGCCGTACCGATCGGCCAGCGACCGCATCAGCGGCGCACGAGCAACGGCGCCCTGCGCGAGCGGCGAGTACGCCGTCAGGCAAAGGTCCAGCTCGTTCGCCCTGTCGAGTAGTTCCTCCTGGGCGAGCAACGGGTGGTACTCGACCTGATCGCAGAAGACCGGGGCGTGCCGGGCAGCCTCCAGCAGCAGCCCGGAGGGGAAGTTGCTGACGCCCACCTGACGGGCCTTGCCGGCCTCCCGCACCCGGCGCAGGGCGGTCATCGTCTCGGCCAGCGGCACGTGCGGCGCGGGCCAGTGCAGCAGGAGGAGGTCGACGTATTCGGTGTCCAGCCGCCGTAGGCTGGCGTCGGCGGAGGCGTACACCCGGTCGGCCGCCGCATCCGTCCACCACACCTTGGTGGTGATGAACAGCTCGTCGCGAGGGACGCCACTGGCCCGCACGGCGCGGCCCACCTCGCCCTCGTTGCCGTAGAACGCCGCCGTGTCCAGATGGCGGTAACCCAGGGACAGGGCCGCCGAGACGGTGGCGAAGCAGGCGTCACCGCGTAGTTCGCCGGTACCCAGGCCGAGACGGGGAATCCGCTCGTCCCCGCGAACGGTAACGTCCATGAGATCCTCCTCCCCTCGCACGGAGGCTCAGTCCCGGCGGCGGACGGCCCAGGCCTTCGTCAGGTAGGTGACGTCGACCGTGTCGCGGTCGGCCAGCCGCTGCTCGGCGTAGCGCAGGAACGCGGCGAACTTCTCCTCACCGAGCTGTGCGCGCACGTCGTTGACGGCTCGCCACGCCCCGAGGTGCTGCTCCACCGGCTGCACATCGACATGCCGGCCTTCGAGGTAGAGGATGTCGTCGAAGCCGGGATGCCCGGCCAGGCGCTCGGTCAGCGTCTCGGTGAAGCTGCCCTTGCCGAAGGCGGTCTTGCGCATCCCCGGCTCCAGGCGCGTCAGCTCCTCCTCGATGTCGGCGAGCAGCGGGTTGGCGTCCAGCTTCCGGGTGTTCCACAGCGCCACGAACCATCCGCCCGGGCGCAGCACCCGGCGGAACTCCTCGGTGCCCTTGTCGAAGTCGACCCAGTGGAAGGAGGAGGCCATCGTCACCAGGTCCGCTGACCCGCTGTCCAGGCCGGTCGCCTCGCCGCTGCCGACCCGCCAGGTGATGCCGGTGCCCTCCGAGTCTCGCTGGCCCACCCCGCGCATGTCGTCGTTGGGCTCCACCGCGATGACCGAGCGGAATGCGGCCTCGGCGAGCATCCTGCTCCAGATGCCGGTACCCGCGCCGACGTCCACGGCGTCCAGTTCCCCCGGGTCACGGCCGAGAAGGCCGAGGATCGCCGCGCGGACGGCGGGAGAATACCCGGATCGGTAGGCCGAGTAGTTCTCAGCCAGGCCGGTGAAGTCACCGAGCCGCATCGCCTGTGTGTCGGTCATGGTTGTCGTCCTCTCTGTCGGCCGGCGCGTCACCAGCGCCGGTCAGTCGGATGATTCAGCGGATGGTCTGCGGTAGGGCCGGCCCGGCGCCGGCCTCGGTCAGAAGCCCGCCGATGACTGGGCTCAGCGCTTCGGCGACCAGCGCATTGCCGCGCCGGCTGCAGTGAGGTCCGAGCCGGCCGTGTACGAACAGGCCGTCTCGATCCGGATCCCGGCGGAATCGCTCGGTGAGGTCCACCACCCGCAACGTCGGCGACACCTCGGCAAGGAACCCATGGTGCGCGCTGCCGCCGTCGCGCCTCTCCAGGTCGGCCAGTTGCGGTATGACGAGCAAGACCGGGTGCTTGCCCGCGGCACGGCACACGGCCGCGAAACGCTCCACCAGGGCCCGCATCAGTCCTCGCGCGTCCGGGTCGGCGTACAGCCGTGCCGTCCAGCGGGCGTTGTCGCGCAGGACCACGCGGAACGCCGCGCGGATCGCGGGCTCACGGCCGCCGTCGCCGCGGATCAGCCCACCGGCGAGGTGGGCCAGCACGGGAAGGTGGCGGCGCGCCCGGCGCACGAGCTTGGGCAGGTACGGGAATCGCAAGATGTCGGGGCGGAACTTGCCGGCGTGGAAGGGGTCCAGACGGGTGATTTCCGTCAGCCGCTCCTGGTAGGTCAGGTACTCCTCCGGGCGCCGGACCGCGCTCGGATGCAGCCGCAGCCCCTCCGGGCCGAGCGTGAACCGCGGTTTGAAAGCCAGCACATTGCCGTACTCGAAGTAGTGCTTCCAGTAGGAGTGCACCCGCGCGACGGTCTCCGGGACCACCCCCATGACGATCACCTGGGCCTCGAGATCCGGCAGCTCCCGCTCCAGGCGCAGCAGAGCCTGGTCCAAACCGTAGTTACCCACGCCGTAGTTGACCGCGTTGACACCCAGCAGCCGGGACAGCTGATGGGGCCAGGTCTCGTCGTCCCCGACCAGCCGGCAGAAGGTGAATGAGTCACCGAAGCAGGCGACCGTTGCCGGCTCCGACTCGAAACCGGGATTGCGCCGGCGGGCACGCTCGTCCATGGCATAGCCGACACGGCCGCTGTCGGTGGTCTCCGTACCCTGCTCTCCAGGGCGCCGGCACCAGCCGAGCTCCGGGTCGAACGAGCGGGCGACGTGCCGTTGCACCAGCGCGGCCGGTATCGCCGGGGTTTCGTCCCCGGGCATGAGCAGCCAGGGGAAGCCGGGCTTGAGCCGCCGCACGAGCCGGGCGGCGCCGTACTCCACTGCCGCGTAGCCGCCGAGCACGGCGATCAGATGCCGGGCCCTCATCGCGCCACCGGGACGGGCAGGGCTGCGACGATCCGCTCGACCAGGTCGTCCGGTGTCCCGTCGCGTCCCGAACTGTCCAGCACCAGGTCGGGGGCGGCAGGTTCGGGGAAGGGGATGTCGACGCCGACCACGTCGCTGGTCTCGCCGTCGATTGCGGAGCGGTACAGACCTTTGGTGTCGCGGGCGACGACGACCTCCATCGGCACGTCCAGGAACACCTCGAAGTAGTGGGAGAGATGCCGCCGGTTCCACTGCTGCCAGTGCGGGAAGATGGACAGGACCGCTGCGACCACGTGGATGTTCTGCCGGTCGAGCATCAGGCACAGCTTGCTCAGCCGCTCGGCGTTGACCTCCCGGCCGGCGACGTCGTGGCTCACGCCGCCCCAGACCTCGCGCAGCAGGTCGCCGTCGAGGTAGACGAGGTTCGGCAGCTCTGCCCGCAACCGGGCGGCGAGGCGGGTGCCGATGGTGGTCTTGCCCGCCCCGGAGAGACCTATCAGCCAGATGACCATGTATGTGTCTCCCGTTCTTGGTGGAAAACGAGCCGGCCCTGCGCGACCAGGTCCTCGCAGACCGCCAGGTCCGTCGTGCTGTCGACCTCGCCCCAGGCGCCCTGGCAAGGCACCGTCTCGATCCGGTGTCCGGCCTTCAGGAGCCGTTGCAGCAGACTTGTCATGTCCAGCGCGTCGACCTCTGCCGGCGGCATCGTGTCCAACACGGCTCGTACGCCGGTCCAGGCGGACGGAGTGAACCGCAGCAGTCCCATGTACTGGCCCTGAACCTCCGCCACGGTCGCGGGGCGCGCACCGATCTGTTCCAGCGCGCCGTCCGGTGCGAGCCGGAACGTCTCGGCGTCCACCCGCGGATCGGCGAAGCGCCGGTGCCACAGCTGCGCCCAGGCGGGGTCGTAGGCGATGGCCAGTCCGCCGGGGGCGCTGATGAGGCGCCGGACCGTCTCGGCGGTGTAGACGATGTCGGCGTACGAGACGACACACGGCGTGGTGGCCACCCAGTGCTCGGCAGCGAGCAGCGAGCGGACCATGTTGGTCTGCGCCCACCGCGGCGCGGGGATGACCGTCAGGCCCCGGTCGTTCAGCATCTCGGACCGGTATCCGGCGACGACAGCCAACTCCGCGATGCCGCCGGCGGTGAGCGCGGCCCGCTGCCAGGCGAGCAGTGGCCGGCCGGCCAGCGGAACCAGGCACTTCGGACGCTCCTCGGTGAGACCTCCCAGGCGGCTGCCGCGCCCGGCGGCCAGAATGACTCCCCTCATGGCTCTGCTCCGAAGTGGGCCCGCAAGACGCGGCGGTCCTCGCCGGCCAGCTCGATCGGAAGCCGCTCGGGATGCCACATGAGGCCGAGTACCGGCTCGGTCTCATGGCGGATGGCCTTGATGACGCCACCCGGCCCGGTCGCCCATGCCCGTAGCGGTGACCGGATCTCGGTGGCGCCCCAGTTGTGGTAGCTGTTGACGACCCGGCTGCCCCCGTCGATCCAGACCGGCTGCCGCTCGGTGACGTGGCCGGTGACCCGGTGCAGCGAGGCGCCGAAGCGGCGCAGCAGCATCTGCATCCCCCGGCAGACGCCCACAACCGGCAGGCCGCTTTCGTGCGCCACGTCGAGCAGGGCGCTCTCGGTGCGATCCCGGTCAGGGGCCTCACCACCGAGCTCCGCCAAGTCGTTGCCGCCGGTGAGCAACAGGCCGTCGACCGACGCGACACGCACCAGCCGCACGGCGCTGTCGACATCGTTGGGAACAGGCAGACCGGTCAGCCCGCAGGAACGGAGGAACGGCCACCACCGCTGATCGAGCGCGTCGCTGCGCACCCCGTGCGCCGGGTCGACGACCACACGCTGTGTGACCGCGACACACGTCATCGCAGCACCTCCACCCGGTGGTTGAGGCAATCGATCTTCAGGTAGTCGGCGGCGGCCCAGCGGTTGTACAGAACCTCACCCGCCCCGATGACGGCTGGAATGCCGAACTGGTGCGCGCGGATCGCCATGTGGGAGTTGGCGCCCCCGTAGCGGGTGACGAAACCGGCCACGCCCTCGGAAAAGATCCAGTCGTAGCCGGGGTCGCCGCTGGGCAGCATGAGAATCTTGCCCTGCAGGTCGGCCGGGTGCGCCGTGACCAGTTCCACGCGCCCGGTGGCGGACTCCTGGGTCACGTAGTTCGGCTCAGTGGCGGGTAGGTGGAACGATTTCACGTCCGCCGGGTCAGTGATCAGCGGCGGCAGCACGAGCCGGCGGGTGAGCTCGTAGCGCTGCCGTCCCTCGACGGCGCACCGGCGCAGCACCCGCGCGGGGTTCTCGGCACCGCGATACAGCCCGTCGATGCACTCCACGTCGACGTACGACATCTCCTCGGTGTCCATCCCCACGCTCTTGCCGAGCTGGGTGAAGAGCGCCAGCGCCTCACTCAGGTGGCGGGTGAACTCGAACTTCGAGTTCTCCCTCAGTTCGATGCTGGTAATGAAGAAGTTGAGCAGGCCGTACGCGTCCTGCTCCAGGCGATGTTGCCGGAGCAGGTCGTCGATCTGGCGCATGGTCTTCGGCGGCAACCGGAACGGCTCCGGCGCCTGCACGTTGACCCGGGCGTTCGGCCAGTCGAAATATCCGTCCGGCTCCTCGTCGTAGCGGGGGGAGCGGATGTCGTAGGTCCCAGGACGCAGGAAGCCGTACCGGCGCAGGAATTCGGCGCGTGTCAGCGTGGTGCGGTCGCGCAGCATCCGGTTGGTCACCGTGTCGAGGGAGGCCATCAACCGGGCCACGTCCTCCTCGGTCAGCACGTCGATCTCGACCAGCGAGCCCAGGATCTCGGTGGCGATGAAGCCCAGTCGGGCGAAGCCGGCGAACGCCAGGGTGCCGAAGCGACGACAGTCCTCGAGCAGCCAGTAGATCTGAGTGGGCAGGTCCAGATCGGATTGGCGCACCTCGCCCAGTTTGGCGCGCAGCGAGGTGATGCTCGCGAGGTCCTCGCGGCGGGCCGGATGCTCGGGGTCCATGAGCCGGTTGGTCAGGGTGCGCAGCGAACTGACGATGTCGTCGCGTTCCTGAACGCTGAACAGGTGCTCGACCTGATTGGCGAGCCGCTCCTGCAGGGTGAAGGAGTAGCACGAGAACACCACGTCGAACTCGACCTTGTCGTGCAGCTCCGGGTTCGCGACGAGCCGGTCGATGTAGTGGTCGACCAGTCGCTCGGCGAGGTCGTCGTCGATGGATGCGGGAACGAGCGAGTTGCAGCTCTCCCGGACCCCGACGTACGGCAAACCGAAGAAGTCCACCATCAGGGGGAAGCCTCGTACGTCTCGATAGCCGTACCGGGCTCGCTGATCGGCCCAGAGGCCGTCGGTGATGAGGCGGCGGTACAGCGACAGGGCGAGTGGCCGGGGCCGGGTGCCCACGATCTCCGCGGGGTTCCAGTCCGGCATCACACCGAAGACCGTGCGCCGACCGCACAGGTGCGGATGCGGCTGACCCGCCGTCCGGAGCTTGGACGCGATGGCGCTCAGCGCCTGTTCGTGCTCGTCGTTGTCGAGAAGCGTCTCCACCACCATCGGGCGGACCTGGAGCAGGTACAGCTCACCGGTGACGTCGAACGCGAACTCGATGTCGAGGTTGTTGCGTTCGAGCAATTCCTCCAGCTCACGTGAGAGCTCCATGAGCTGCTGGATCCGGGCGTCGCCCCGGCCGGTGCCGCTGGTCTTCCAGGCGTAAAGAGTGCGCAGTCGGGCACGCGCTCCACTGGTCACCGCCGCCGAGTCCCCGTTCTCCTCGTAGTTGATGACGAGGTACGGCGCGCCGGTGTTGGGATCACAGGTGAAGACGACGCCGGTCATGGTGGCGTCACGCACCATCGGTTGCACCAGCACGAGCTGTTCACCGAGATCGTCGAGCACGGGCTCCTCGATCCGACGCTGGTACGAGTCGATGACCGCGTCGACCGCCTCGCGCAACTCCTGCCGGCCGGCGACACCCGCCACGGACAGATAGCTGCCCGGCATCAGCGTGCCCGGGTCGTCCTCCTGCCGGGTGCTGCTCCGCACGATCAGCGGCTCGTTGCCCCACGGCCTGCTCAGCACGTCGTCGAGAACTTTCTCCGGGACAGTCCGCCATTCCGTGACGGAAAAGTACCGGAGGGGCAGCACGCGTGCCCTGCGAACGAGCGGGGCCAGCTGTTCCAGCGTCTCGGCCTTGGAGCCGAAAAGAGCGGTCGGCGTGCCGCGCTGCATCGCATGCCCGGCAGACGGGGAGTGACTCACCGCAGAGGTCAGGGCAGGATGATGTGATGCCATGATGCTCCTTTGCTTCCGGACGTCCGGCGGAAATCCCGTCTAGTGGTTGAGATGCGTGCGACGGCAACGCGACTGCGGCAGTCTCGGCGCTGTCCCGGGCCACCGTCCGCCTATTGGGAGATGCGCCCAGCTGCGGAAATCGTGCGCTGTCTGCGCGTCGCGGGCGATTGGCGGACACGTCAGCAGTTCAATTTCTGCAGCCCCCGTCTCGTCAACTCGGTGAACTCTTGCTGAAGCGTCTGCTACCCGCTCGATCGTCGGCCTAACACCGTCACGTTTTCGTCATCTGAAGTCGGCCCACTGTGGACACCTCACTATTTTGAGCGACCTCATTGACAACTATGGGTCTCAATGGCTATTGCGGCGCCTCGACATGGCATTCAAGATCGAATTTGTCGGCCAGGTACTACAGCTGCGGATCTTTTGGACCGGCATGACCTCTTGGTACGGCAGCCGCCGTTCGTGATCATGGTTGGAGTTCGAGGTTGAGGCGTCGGGTGTAGTGGGGTCGTCCGAAGAACTTCTCGCGGTCGAGCCGACGGAGCTGCTCGCCGCCCTTGCCTAATGGTGTGCTGCTAGATCCTCGGGTTCGTGCGCGACACTAGCCTCGTGGACAACGGCTGAAGGTGCTGTTGTCACGGCTTCTGCACCTGCGTTCGAGCGCGGCGGCGTTGGCGGCGGCCGACTGCGAAGGCGGAGGCCAGCCAGGTGTCGAGCCGTCGACGTGCTGAACCAGGCAACCCGTACCACCGACACCGACCTCATCATCCGTGCCGCTCGCATCGCCGAAAACGTCGCCCGTCACCTCAACGCCACCGGGTTGTACGCCGTAGCCCTCGACGACTTCAGCGTCCTCCGGTCGATCCGAGAACGGGCGCTGGGCGCCGACCATCCGGACACCCGCAACCAGTTGGCCCGCTGGACCGGAGAGGCTGGCGACATCCTGGCGGCCCGTGACCAGTACGCGGCACTGCTGCCCGTCCAGAAGCGCATCCTCGGCCCAGACCATCCGGCCACCCTCGCGTCGTGGCAGGGGCTCGCCCAATGGACTGGCTTGGCCGCGACTCAGCCGCTGCCCGCGATCAGTTCGCCGCGCTGCTACCGGTTCGCGAACGGGTGCTGGCACCGACCATCCCGACACCACCGACAACCCGTCGCAAACTAGTCGAGCCTCTGGACGTAACCACTAGGCCTGCCCCTCGATGGTTTCAGCTCAGGCGAGGGGATGAGGCTCGTAGGTCAGGGCCGCCAGAGCGGCAGCAACCTCCCGAAGGCTCGCGCGGGCATACGTAGTGGTGGTGTCGACCCGGCAGCAGGCCTGGCACGTTCTCGCTTCTTGCTGGGTGGCCTCTTCGGCGGACCCGAAGAGGCCACCGCCGCAGCTATGTTTGCGTGAGCTTCAGAGTTGGGCCGAGCTTCAACGGTGGTGGGGCAGTGGTTCGTGTTGCCCCTCGGACACGACCCATAGGCCCACGGTGCGCGCTGAGATCGGTTTCAGCGTGCACCGTTTGCGCTTCGCGGTAGCGAGCCAGGTGTCGAGTGGATCGGTGAGGGTCTCCTCGCGGAGGCAGACGTTGCGGGGATGGGAGACGTCGTCGGCGAGGGCGTGTTCCTGGGGGGAAGCGGCAGCGGTAGTAGGCGGCGTCGTGGTTGTACTGGCCCTGCATCCGCCGGTTGCAGGCGGCGCAGTAGATCAAGCCTCGGAAGACGTATGGGTTGCGGGCGCGGCGTTGCCGTTACGGGGGTCCAGACCCAACCGGTGTCGTGCGAGCAGCGTCTGCGCCTGCTCGAAGGTGGCCTCATCGATGCTCGGTGAATGGGTGATCTCTCTTTGGAGACCACCCACTTGTCCCGCGGGTCCAGCGCATCACTCCGGTGTGACTGCTTGGGCAGGTGTCTCGCAGTCACGTCCGTCCGCTGCTCGTTCTGTCGTGCCTTTGTCACTCTCCGTACCTCTATCGGGATTGACCCCCCTACCTGTGTCCCATACCGTTGGCCACATCAATTCACGGGGGTGAATGATGTATCCAATGGATGTATCTTGGGCCACTGTCCGCCCGAGACGACTGCCTACTGGACGATCCAGGCCGCTGACGCCCACTGCGCCGGCCGAACGTCCGTCTCCGCGTACGGCGATTCGGGTTGTGCCCGAGCTGATCCTGTACGTGTGGATGCCCTGCATGCCGCCGATTCGCGTCGGCCGCTGACGCTCGCGCGCTGAGCGGTCGCGCACCGACCCGGGTGCCGGCCCCAGTTCCGTCGGTCACGCTGGCGGCTCACTTGCCAGGCCGCTCCCTGCGGCCATCCCGCACCTCACCATTTCCCGGTCCTCCCTAGCGACGGCCAGGCCTGGCCTGGTCGGTTGGAGCTGCCATGTCTGTCGATGTTGGTCACGCCGCCACCGACCCAGCAAAGGTGGGCGGGCTGCCCAGCCGCAGCCGACCCAACCGGTGGCGCGGATTGGGGCGGCTGCGCTGGCTCGCGGCCGCCACCGCGCTGCTGATGCCGGTGGCGGGGTTGCCGGTGCTGGCCGAACGGCCGGCCGCCGCGGCACCCGCCGCTGCCCCCTGCGTGGCGGAGGCGGCCTCTCCGGCGCAGGCACTGGGCGTGGCGAAGGACTGTGCCCGACCAGTGGTGGTCAGCTCGTCCCGCTCCGAGTACACGCAGGTCACGGCGCAACCGGACGGTCGGCTCAGATTCGAGTCTGGGGTGGTTCCGCAGTGGACCCGCCGCCCGGACGGCACCTGGGTGGACGTCGACCTCGACCTGGGCCGGGGTTCGGACGGACGGGTACGGCCGGCGGCGTCGGCGGCGGAGGTGGCGTTCTCCGGCGGCGGGACGGCTCCGCTGGCAACCCTGACCAGGGACGGGGAGACCCTCACGGTGGGCTGGCCGGCCGCGCTGCCGGCGCCGGTGCTCGCCGGCGACACCGCGACGTACCCCGAGGTGCTGCCCGGCGTCGACCTCG
>NZ_JAGPXZ010000710.1:0-3121 GCF_018070305.1 Micromonospora sp. M51
CAGTTGTTCACCGAGGACGGGCTGGCCCGGCGCGACTTCATGACCAGCATCCGCAACAACATCTACTACGTGGCGATCGTGGTGCCGGCGCAGACGGTGCTCGCGCTCGGCCTGGCCCTGGTCGTCAACAACCGGATGCTCAGGGGCAAGAGCTTCTTCCGCAGCGCCTTCTACTTCCCCTCGGTGACCAGCTCGGTCGCGATCAGCGTGGTGTTCCTGTTCCTCTTCGCCAACTCCGGCGCGGTGAACGCCCTGCTCGGCTTCGTCGGCATCGACGGGCCCGAGTGGTTCGCCGATTCCCGGGGCGTGCTGCACCTGCTGTTCGGCGTGTTCGGCGTCGACTCGCCACCGGCGGCGCTGGCCGACGGCGGGCCGTTCGGGCTGAGCTGGTGGGACTGGTTGGCCGGCCCGAGCGTGGCGATGATCTCGATCATCACGTTGGTCGTCTGGACCACCTCCGGCACGTTCATGCTGATGTTCCTGGCCGGGCTGCAGAACGTGCCGGTCACGCTCGACGAGGCCAGCACCCTCGACGGTGCGTCCCGGTGGCAGCGCTTCCGGTACGTCACCCTGCCGATGATCAGGCCCACCACCTTCCTGGTGCTCACCCTCGGCATGATCGGCTCCTGGCAGGTCTTCGACCAGGTGTACGTGATGAGCCAGGGCGACCCGGCCAAGACCACGCTCACCCCGGCCTACCTGTCGTACCGGACCGCCTTCCGGGACTTCGACTACGGCTCCGGGGCGGCGATCTCGTTCGTCCTGTTCCTGATCATCATCGTGCTCACGCTGATCCAGCGCCGGGCGCTGGCCGAGCGGGACACCGACCGGCCGCGCCGCGGCTGGCGGCGTCGCCGCGTACCGGAAAGGTCCTGAGATGGCCGTGCTCACCGACCGCCCGGCGGCGGTGCCCGCGCGGCGTCAGCACCGCGCGGCCCGCACCCTGGCCACCCGCTTTCTGGGGTACGCCACGCTGGTCTTCTTCGGGCTGGTGTTCCTCTACCCGTTCGTCATCCAGATCGGCAACGCGCTCAAGACCGAGCCCGACGCGGCGGCGAACCCGCTGTCACCGTTCCCGGACCCGCTCACCCTTGCCGGCTTCGAACGGATCTTCGCCGGCACCAACTTCCCGCTGTGGCTGGGCAACTCGCTGCTGGTGACGGTGCTGGTCACCCTCGGCCGGGTCTTCTTCGACTCGCTCGCCGGGTACGCGCTGGCCCGGCTGCGGTTCCGCGGCCGCAGCGGGCTGTTCGCCGCCGTCATCGCGGTGATGGCGGTGCCCGGGGTGGTGCTGCTGATCCCGAAGTTCCTGGTGCTCAACCAGCTCGGCATCTACAACAGCTACGCCGGTCTGGTGGTGCCACTGCTGGCCGACGCGGCCGGCGTGTTCATCATGAAACAGTTCTTCGAGTCGATTCCGGTCAGTGTCGAGGAGGCCGCCCGGATCGACGGGGCGAGCATCTTCCGCACCTTCTGGTCGGTGGTGCTGCCGATGGCGAAGCCGGCCCTGATCACCCTCACCATCCTGTCGTTCCAGGGCTCCTGGAACGAGTTCCCGCACAGCCTGGTGTCCGTGCAGGACCCGGACCTGTTCACCCTGCCACGCGGGTTGGCCGACCTGGTCAGCGGCTCGCTCGGCAAGGGCACCCAGTACCCGCTCAAGCTCGGCGCCGCGCTGCTGGCCACCATCCCGGTGGCGATCATCTTCGTGGTGTTCCAGCGCTACTTCGTCCGCGACGCCAACGACGGCTCGGACAAGGGCTGACCTGGTTCGGTGTGGCGGCCCCGATCCGGGTCCGCCACACCTGTCACTCGACCTTCTCGGCCGGAACGGCGACGTGCAGGCGCACCTGAGGCACCAGCATGTCGTCCACGTCGAGCGCGCGGGCCGCCCCGTCGGGCTCCCACCCGGTGCTGGTGAGGAACTTCCGGGTGGCCTCGTCGCCCTCGAACGCCCAGGCCACCGCCCGGCTCAGGCCGTCCTCCCGCCACAGGTCGACGGCGGCGGCGAGCAGCCGACTGCCGTGCCCCCGCCGGCCCCAACGCGGCTCCACCAGCAGGTCGGTCACCGCCGCCACGTCCGGGCCGAGCGCCTCGGCCGGCTCACCCGGGGCCAGGGCCTCGCCGTCGGCCGGGCCGGAGGCCGCGAACCCCACCAGATACGATTGCTCGGCCTGTTCGACGGCGACCAGCACCCGGTGCTTGCCCGAGGGCGGCTCCAGCACCGCGGCGCTCCACCGCCGGGCGAGGAACGCCTCGTCCAGGTTGTCGAGCACATGCCGAGGCAGGATCCGGCGGTACGCGACCCGCCAGGTCGCGAGTTGGATGCGTGCGATCTCGCCGGCGTCCTCGGGACGCGCCGGGCGGACGTACCCGAGAGCCATGGGACGGAAGCCTACGCAGGGCGGGGGAGACGACGGTGGCGCAGGGTGCCAACAGGACGACCGCGCAGGTCGTCGGGGTGGTGGTGCTCGCCGCGGCGGTCACCGGGTTCCTGGCCGTGGCTGCCGTCCGGCACGGGTTCTTCGACCTGAAGGTCTACTACGGTGCGTTGACCTGGTGGGTGCACGACGGCGGGGAGATCTACGACTACCTCAAGCCGGGCACCCAGTACGGCTTCACCTATCCGCCGTTCGCCGCACTGGCCATGCTGCCGATGGCGTACCTGCCGTGGACGGCGGCGATCGTGGTGAGCGTGCTCGCCAGCGTGGCCACCACCACGGTGCTGATCTGGTGGCTGGTCGACCCGATCGCCCGCCGCGCCGGCTGGACCCGGTGGTTCGCCCTCGCCGTGGCGCTCTGCCTGGCCGCCGCGTTCGAACCGATGCGGGAGACTGTCAACTTCGGCCAGGTCAACACGCTGCTGCTCTTCCTGGTGGCGGTGGACCTGCTGCGGCTGCTGCCGGCGGGCAGCCGGTGGACCGGAGTGGGCATCGGCCTCGCCACAGCGATCAAACTGACCCCGGGCGTGTTCATCGTCTACCTGCTGGTGACCGGGCGGTGGCGGGCCGCGCTCACCGCCAGCGGCACGGCGGCCGGGGTGTCGCTGCTGGCCGCCGCGCTCTTCCCGGACGCGTCCCGGGAGTTCTGGACCGAGGCGCTGTGGAACACCGGTCGGGTG
>NZ_JAGPXZ010000711.1:0-3112 GCF_018070305.1 Micromonospora sp. M51
GGTCGATGTCGCCCACGGCGGTGATGGAGCGGCTGGGGCACCGCCGCAGAACCATCTGCCACTGCATCTCGGACAGCTCCTGCGCCTCGTCGACGACGACGTGGCCGTACACCCAGCCACGCTGTCGCCGGGCGCGGTCGGCGACGAACTCGCCCTGCGGTTGCGGGGTGTCGACCTCGCCGAGCAGTTCAGCGAGGGCGTCGAGCAGAGGGATGTCGCTTGGTGCCCATCCGGCCGGCTCGGCCGAGACGGCGGCGATCTCCTCGGGGGACAGCTGTGGGGCGAACCGGGCCAGCAGGGCGGGATCGGTCAGCAGACCAGCCAGCAGGGTCTCGGCATCGAGGGTGGGCCACCATGCGTCGATGAACCGGGCGACAGCGGCGTTCTCGGCGATGCGGGACCGCAGATGCTCGACCTCCTCCTCGGAGAGCAGCCCGTCGACGTCGCTGCCGGTGGACGTCCGGGGGGCGTGGTGGTCATGCTCCATGCTCTTGTCGACGCGGGCGAGGATGTCCTCGAAGCCCTCCTCCATCTCGTCCATCAGCGCCTCGCGCTGCTCGGCGACGACATCGGCGAGGAGGTGATGCACCTGCTCGGCGAACGCCGCGCGGGCGCGGTGGTACGGGCGTCCCTGTGTCGCCGAGGCGAGCGCCTGTGCCACCGTCGCGGCCGCGATGACGTAGAACTCGCCATCCCAGCGCAACGTCAGCTCGCGGGGCCGGGGGAGTAGTGACGCGACGTAGCTTTCGAGCGTGGCCTGCCAGAGCGCGCGGCCCTTGATCTCGGCGAGAAGCCGGCTCTCGTCGCGACCCACCTGGACGTCGGCCAGCAGGGTGTCGCAGGTCGCCGAGACGACGGCGGTCTCACCGAGCGCGGGCAGCACCTGGGCGATGTACTGGAGGAACCGCGGCGAGGGGCCCAGGACCAGGACCGCCTGTTCGGCCATCTTCCGGTACGTGAACAGCAGGTACGCGACGCGGTGCAGGGCAACCACCGTCTTGCCCGTGCCGGGGCCACCCTGAACGATCAGCGGGCCGGTCGCCTCAGCCCGGATGATGTCGTCCTGTTCCCGTTGCAGTGTGGAGATCGCTGTCGACATACGGCCCGTGCGCCGCTGGTCGAGAGCGGCCAGGAGGGCGCCTTCGCCGACGAGTTCGCCGGTCATGCTCCCGTCCAGCGGCTCGTCGTCCACGCCGACGACTGTTGATCCCGTGGTGCGGATGTGCCGGCGCCGTGCCTGACCCTGTGGGTCGCCGGCCGTCGCGGTGTAGAACGGCCGAGCCGCCGGGGCGCGCCAGTCCACCAGCAGTGGCTCACCGCCCTCGCCCTCGTCGCGGAGACCGATCCGGCCGACGTGCCGCACCGTGCCGTCAAGGCTGTCGAGGCGACCGAAGACCAGCCCGTCCTCTGCTCGCCGTAGCTCGTCGTACTGTTGGCGGAGCATGCGCTGCCGGGCCTGCTCCATCGGGTCCACTGCCGCTGTCGAAAGCTCGACCCGCAGGTGGTCGGCCAGCCTGTCCCGCCGGGCCGTGGCCAGGTCCAGAAACGTCTGTTCCTCGGCGACCGCGGATCGCAGCGCGGCACCCTCTGCGGCGGCGGTCAGGTGGCCGTCCGGCGTCTCGTCGTTGACGCCGGCGGTGCTGTTGCTCGGAGCAGACTTGCGGCGCATTCGCGAATCCCCGTATCGGTCCCCCTCGGCCCGGACGGGCCGCCGTGCATTCGGCGGCAAGCATAGAGTCGATGGCCATCACCGCCCAGGAACTCCGCCCGCAGAGACGGGAATCTCAATCCCTTGCGGGTCCCGGGGCTCAGGTGGCCTCCGTCAATAACCACCCCGCTCTGGAGACGGTGGACTGGCCCGCCCGAGCGAGGTGAGTCGATCAGCGTTCGCCGCTGTGGTCAGCCCAACGTGAAGGTCACGTCGTCGACGTCGAAGGCGGTGACGCCGTTGCCGGCCGTCTCGCTGCCGAGGAAGCTGACCGTCGCGGTGCGCTCGGTCGTCGCCGTCCCACTCGACATGGTGTACTGCCGCCACAGCGCCCCGCCGTCGAAGGCCAGCGAGAACCTCGTCTTCGGCGGTATTCCGGTGACCGCCATTCCGACGTTCAGGTAGTCGCCCCGGCTGATCTCCGTGGTGGTGGTCCGCACCCAGAAGCTGACCGTCAGGTCGCAGTTGGCCGGCACGGTGACGGTGGTACGCAGCAGGTCGCTGCGCGTCACGTCCAGCCCCGCGAAGGTGGCGTACCCGCGCCCGGTGTGTGCGGGCCGGGTCGCGTCGCCGAAGACGACGATGCGGGGGCCGGCGCTCCAGCCTGTCGCGCCGCGCTCGAACCCCGGGTTCGGGTGGATCTGCCCGGCGCAGGGCGGGTCGGCGACCGGCTGGCCGTGGGATGCGCTGCCCGTGGTCAGGAGCAGGGCCGCGGCCACTGCGGTGGTGACGAAGGCTTTCATCAGGTCTCCCCGCGTGAACACATTCGAGATGGTCGATATGTATCGACGATGCGCGATGGACGTGGGCGCGTCAAGCCCTTCCCGAGGTGGGCTCGCACGCGGGGTGACGGGCGACCGGCGCTACCGGCGGCGGCGGGCGTCAGCCTCGGTGTCGAGCAGGTCGTTGAGGGTCAGCGCGGAGTTGATCAGGGAGAGGTGGCTGAACGCCTGCGGATAGTTGCCGATCTGCTCCCCGGTGGCGGCGATCTCCTCGGCATAGAGGCCGAGGTGGTTGCTGAAGGTGAACATCTTCTCGAAGGTGAGTCGGGCGTCGTCGAGGCGGCCGGAACGGGCCAGCGCCTCGACGTACCAGAAGGTGCACATGTTGAAGGTGCCCTCGTGGCCGGGGAGGCCGTCGGGGGAGTGGACCGGGTCGTACCGGTGGACCAGGCTGTCGGAGACCAGCTCGCGTTCGATCGCCAGCAGGGTGGACTGCCACAGGGGGTCGCTCGGCGTCACGAAACCGACCGCCGGCATGGCGAGCAGCGCCGCGTCCAGCACGCTTTCGTCGTACGCCTGCACGAACGTGCCCCGGCCCCGGTGGTATCCGCGGGCCATGACCTGGTCGTAGATGCGGTTGCGTTGTTCGGTCCAGCAGGCCATGTCCCCGGGGCGGCCGGTG
>NZ_JAGPXZ010000712.1:0-3110 GCF_018070305.1 Micromonospora sp. M51
CGGCGGCGGCGCACGGCGCCCCCGCCTCCGCCTCCCGGACCCGCTTCTCGTCCACGACCACGATGAGGGTGAGCGCCATGCCGCTGGCCACCCCGCCGGCGCTGCGCCGCTCGGCGGCGAGCGCCTTGACCACCTCGTTGCCGGTGGTGTCCCACAGCCCGATCATGCTCGTCTCCAGGCGCGGCCCTCGCGGGCCAGCATCTCGTCGGAGGCCCGTGGGCCCCACTCACCGGCCCGGTACGGCTCCGGGGTGGTGCCCGCCCAGGCGTGCTCCAGGGGGTCGATCACCTGCCAGCTCTGTTCGACCTCGGCCGCGTCCGGGAACAGGGTGCGGTCGCCGATCAGCACGTCCAGCACCAGCCGCTCGTACGCCTCGGGGCTGGACTCGGTGAACGCCTCGCCGTACTGGAAGTCCATCGCGATGTCGCGGACCTCCATGGTGGTGCCCGGCACCTTCGAGCCGAACTTGAGCACCACGCCCTCGTCCGGCTGCACCCGGATGACCAGCTGGTTGTTGCCCAACGACTCCATGTCGGCGTCGTTGAACGGCAGGTGCGGCGCCTTCTTGAACATGATGGCGACCTCGGTGACCCGCCGGGGCAGCCGCTTGCCGGCCCGGATGTAGAACGGCACCTCCGCCCACCGGCGGTTCTGGATGCCCAGCCGCACCGCCACGTACGTCTCCGTGGTGGAGTCGGCGGGGACGTCCTGCTCGTCCCGGTAACCGACAGCGCGTTCGCCGCCCACCCAGCCGGGCAGGTACTGGCCGCGGACGGTGTCGCGGCTGACGTCCTTGGGCAGGGTGATGGCCTTGAGCACCTTCAGCTTCTCGGCCCGGATCTCGTCGGCGTCGAAGCTGGTCGGCTCCTCCATCGCCACCAGGGCGAGGAGTTGCAGGAGGTGGTTCTGCAGCACGTCACGGGCGGTGCCGACGGTGTCGTAGAAGCCGGCGCGGGTGCCGATGCCGACGTCCTCCGCCATGGTGATCTGCACCGAGTCGACGTACTTGGAGTTCCACAGAGGCTCGAACAGGTTGTTGGCGAACCGCAGGGCAAGGATGTTCTGAACCGTCTCCTTGCCCAGGTAGTGGTCGATCCGGAAGACGTCCTGGCGGGTGAACACGTCGTCGACGAGGTCGTTGAGCGCCTTCGCCGACGGCAGGTCGTTGCCGAAGGGCTTCTCCACCACGACCCGCCGCCAACCGCCGGACTTCTCGTTGTCGGCCATTCCGGTCCGTGCCAGCTGCTTGAGCACCACGGGGAACGCGGCCGGCGGGATGGAGAAGTAGAACGCCGCGTTGCCGGTGATGCCGTGGGTCTGACGCAGGTCGTCCAGCGTCGACGCGAGGTGGTCGAACGCGGCGTCGTCGTCGAACGACCCGCCGACGAACTTGATGTTGCCGGCCAGCCGCGCCCACACCTCGTCCCGCCACGGGGTGCGGGCGTGCTTCTTGGCCGCCTCGCACGCCAGGGTCTCGAAGTCGCCGTCACCCCAGTCGCGGCGCGCGAAACCGAGCACCACGAAGCCCGGCGGCAGCAACCCCCGGTTGGCCAGGTCGTAGACCGCGGGGAGCAGCTTCTTGCGGGCCAGGTCGCCGGTCACCCCGAAGATCACCAGAGCGCACGGCTCGGGGATCCGGGGCAACCGGCGGTCCTGCGGGTCGCGCAGCGGGTTCACCGAGCCACCTTCGGTTCGCGACTCCGGGGCTCGCAACCCCGGCTCACTCCTCGCGCTCACGGAACCGCCTCCTCGCTCCGCTTCAGTCACGTCGTCCATCCTCACGCCCGCAGATCACCGGCCGCGTCCAGTAGTTGGGCGACACCGGCGGCCCGGTCGGTCAGGTGCAACCGCAGGACCGGCCGGTCCCGACCGGCGAGCGCCTGCCGGTCCCCGGCGGCCTGCGCCGCCTGCAGCTCGCCGAAGGTGTACGGCTTGCCCGGCACCGCCAGGTCCTCGGCCACCGCGCCGGTCACCTGGAGGTAGCTACCCACCTGCGGACCGCCCTTGTGGTACTGGCCGGTCGAGTGCAGGAACCGCGGCCCCCAGCCGAAGGTGACCGGCCGCCCGCTCGCCTGCGCCAGCAGCGGCCGCAGCTTGGCCGTGTCGGCGTCGGCGAACCGGTCGAGGTACGCCATCACCGCGAGGTAACCGTCGTCGCCCAACCCGTCGAGCAGCCAGCGCAGCACGCCGGCCAGGTCACCCGGGGCGCCCTGCGGGGCGTACACCTCGATCGCGCCCTCGGTGAACGACGGCGTCTCCGCCGGCAGGCCCGAGGCCAGGATCTTGTTGGTGTTCTCCTTGGACTCCGTGACGTTCGGCTGGTTGAACGGGTCGATCCCGAGCACCACACCGGCCACCGCGGTGGCGTACTCCCAGGCCAGGAACTGCGCGCCCAGCGGGCCGTTGACGGCCACGTCCGGGGTGGCGCCGCCGCCCGGCACGTCACCGGGGGCCAGCGCGCCCCCGTAGCTGACGGTCAGCACGTCCGGGCCGGTGGCACCGGGGCTCTGCGGGGACTCCACCACCACCGGGAGGATGCCCACCCCGGCCTTGCCGGTCGACTCGGCGATCAACTGCTCGGCCCAGTCGCCGAGCCCGTCGATGCCGGTGCCGTCGGAGACGAGGGCGACCTTGTCCCGGGCCACAGTGGCCGCGGCGCCCAGGGCGGCGCCCAGGGCCAACGCCGGGTTGTTCTGGTCCGCGCCGAGCGACGTGGCCAGCGCGTCGGCCTGGTCGAGCAGTTCCGCGACCTCCACGCCGGCCAGCGCCGACGGCACCAGACCGAACGCGGTGAGCGCCGAGTACCGGCCGCCGACGTTCGGGTCGGCGAGCACTGTGAACGCGCCCATCTCGGTCGCGGTGGCCTCCAGCGGCGAACCCGGATCGGTGACGATGACGAAGTGCCGGCCGGCCTCCGCCTCGGTCATCCCGGCGTCCAGGAACGCCTGCCAGTAGGCGCGCCGGTGGCTGTCGGTCTCCACCGTCGACCCGGACTTGCTGGCCACCACCACGACGGTGCGCTCCAGCCGGTCACCGAGCGCCGCCCGGACCTGGCCCGGGTCGGTGGTGTCCAGCACCGTCAGCGGACGACCCAGCGTCTGGGTGATCAC
>NZ_JAGPXZ010000713.1:0-3104 GCF_018070305.1 Micromonospora sp. M51
TACGAAACCTGGCTGCGGAACCCGTCATGGACAGCGGCGCAGGTCGCCCGGCACCTCGGTGAGAAAGAGGACGCCGTACTCGCCAGCCGGGCGGTGCTGATCCGGGAGGGTCTGCTGGTCGACGATCCTCGGCGCCCCGGGCAGCTCGCGCCGGTCGTGCCCGACGTCGTGCTCGCCCAGCGGCTCGCCGACATCGAGGCCGCCGCGGCCCGTCAGCGTGCGAATGCCATGCGAGCGCGCGTACACCTCTCCGCGATGATGGCGGCGCAGCTGACCGGTGACGGCGGCGGCCCGGGGCAGCGCATCCGCAGCTGGCCGCTGCGCCAGGCCAAGCTTGACGAGCTGGTCCGCGGCGCCAGCCGTGAGATCGTCGCCCTGCAGAGTCACCGCCCCGCCGTGCACGGGCTCACCGGCGCCTCTGCGGACCTGGACCGGTGTGCGCTGCGCCGAGGCGTGGCGATCCGGGCGCTCTATCCCCACGACCGGCTGGTGCATCAGGACGACCTGGCGTACGTGGGCGAGTTGGTCAGCGAGGGCGGTCAGGTCCGGACGGCGGCCGATGTGGCTGCCACGGCGATCGTCGTCGACCGGGTCACCGCCGTGCTCACGACCGGCCACGAAGGCCGTCTCGAGACCGTCATCGTCATCGACCCCGCCGTCTCCGAAACGCTGGCGGCCCTCTTCGAGTCCTGCTGGGCACACTCCCAGCGGCTCGGCGGCCCGGACCATACGGCGTCGGCCGGTGGTGGGCTCAGCGACAGTGACCGCAGGCTGCTGCAACTGCTGGCGCTCGGCGTCACCGACGAGTCGGCGGCGCGCAGTATGGGGATCTCGGTGCGGACCGTCCGGCGCCATGTCTCCCTGCTGCTCGACAGGCTCGGCGCCGCCAGCCGATTCCAGGCCGGTGTCCAGGCGGCACAGCGGGGCTGGCTGTAGCGCCGGGTACCCGGGCAGGAACCGGTCATCGCGGGAATTGTCCGGCCGTGGCCACCACGGGGTCGGTTTGCCGCCCTCCGCGCCGGGCACGGTCCGGCAGAAATGACCATCGAAGGGCAGCGATGTGGTTGCTGTCGTGGTCCCCGCCCAGGCTGTCACAGGAGGTAGGACAACGATGTTGCGTCATCTCACCGGGGCCTACGCCCTGGCGGTGCTGCTGGTCGCGGCCGCCGGATGCAGCGAACAAGAGCCGGACGGCAGCGCGAAGACCGGCCCGCCGGAGACCGTCACCATCCTCGGTGCGACCTCCGATCACAAAAAGTACATGCAGAGACACTTTGACCAGTGGGCCAAGACGAGCGGCATCCACGTCACGTACGTGACCTCCAGCGACTTCGAGAACGAGGCCCCCGAACGCCTACGCTCGGCCGACCCGCCCGACCTGCTGCTGCTGCCCCAGCCCGCACTGCTGTCGCAGTTCGCCGAGAAGGGCGACGTCAAGGATCTGGAGAAGGTGGGCCTCTTCGACCGCGACGAACTCGGCCGCCGGATGCGCCCGGGACTCATCGACAACGGGGTGGTCGGCGGGACCCTCGCCGGCGTGCCGCTCTCGCTCAACCTCAAGGGCCTGGTCTGGTACCCGCCCCAGGCGTTCCGCAAGGCGGCGTACCAGGCGCCGGCCACCTGGGAGCAGATGCTGGCCCTCACTGCGCGCATCCGCGAAGAGCAGAAGGCGGCGCCCTGGTGCATCGGCATCGCCGACGGTGGGGCGACCGGGTGGATGACCACGGACTGGATCGAGGACCTGGTCCTGCGGACCGCCGGCCCGGAGGTCTACGACCGCTGGGTGGCCGGCGAGCTGCCGTTCACCGCGCCGGAGATCAAGCGGGCGTTCACGATGTTCGAGCAGGTCGCTCTCGCCGACGGCAACGCGCTCGGCGGACGCGGCCACATCGTGTCGACCACCTTTCCCGAGGCGCTCAAGCCGATGTTCCAGTCCCCGCCCGGATGCTGGCTGAACAAGCAGAGCAGCTTCATCGTGGGCTCTTTCCCGGAGGGCACGAAGGCCGGCAGCGACTACGACGTCTTCCCGTTCCCGGCCCCGGCCGGCTCCGACGCGGCCGACGGCAGCCGGGCGGTCATCGGCGGCGACATCCTGGCGCTGGTCCAGGACCGGCCGGCGGTGCGGGAGACCGCCCGGCTGATGACGACTGCCGACTGGTTCCGTCAGTCGCGGGCGCACGAGGGCGGCACCCTCTCGGCCTTCACCGACGTGAGCCCGGGCGATTACGCGCATCCGGTCGACGCGACCCATGCACAGATCCTGAACCGTGTGCGGACCTTCCGGTTCGACGGCTCGGACTCCATGCCGCCCGCGGTCGGCGCCGGATCCTTCTGGCGCGAGACCACCGCGTGGATCGCCGGCCGGCAGGATCTCGACACGACCCTGCGCGCCATCGACGCGAGCTGGCCACGCTGACCGGCCGGGCGGTGCCGCCAACGGCGCAGCTTGCGGTGACGACCCGGTCGACGCGGACCCTGTGGGTGCCGAAAACCTCATCCACGCTGGCCACAGTCATCTTGATCAGCGAGGCCAGGCGGCTGGTGCCGACACGGACCCTCTCGGCTGAATCGCGACGGTGCCCTACGTCGAGCACTGCGCGACGATGACGAGTGTGCTGTTTCGACTGGCCTACTCGGCGTGACCAACGCCCTCGCGCTGCTACGGCTGCTACCGACGAGCGACAGCAACAAGGACGCCGAGATCCTCGCTCTCCGGCACCAGATCATGGTCCTCAAGCGACAGCTGCACGGCGACAGCCCCGGTTCACCCCAGCCGATCCGTCGGCTCGCTACTCGAAGCGCCTCCCGAGCCGCCGGTGATCAGCGACATGTACCTGCCGCTTCCGTGTGTGGTGTTCCCGAGCAGGTCCGCGAGTACCAATACGCGGACCTGCTCCCCGATGACCTACGCCAACGGCTCGACGAGTGGGATGACGACGAAGACGAGAGCCGTCCCCACTATCGGAGCGACTTGTCGCTCGCGCCGGGATGGAAGGTCGGCGGATACGCGAACTGGTCACTGACCGATCCGTACCCGATGGACTGTGCCGCCTGCGGCACCACTCACCCGAGCAACCACACTCATCCAGCCTCACGGTGGACGC
>NZ_JAGPXZ010000714.1:0-3102 GCF_018070305.1 Micromonospora sp. M51
GTCGAGTTCTTCCCGGAGGAGGGCAAGTACCACGCGGACGGGCACCGGCTGTGTGGGGTGAACTGGTCTCCGGAGCGCACCCGGGCCGCCGGCGGCCGCTGCCCCGAGTGCGGCAAACCGCTCACAGTGGGTGTCCTCAGCCGGGTCGAGGAGCTGGCCGACCGTCCGGCCGGGCACCGGCCGGCACACGCCCGGGACGTCACTCACCTGGTGCCGCTGGCCGAGATCCTCGGCGAGATCAACAAGGTGGGTGCCCGGTCGAAGAAGGTCGAGGGGCGGTTCAACGAGTTGCTCGCCGCACTCGGCCCCGAGCTGGAGATCCTGACCACGACGCCGTTGGCCGACATCGAGCAGGCCGGCGGTGAACTGCTCGCGGAGGGCATCGGGCGGCTGCGGCGCGGCGACGTCCGGCGGGTGCCCGGCTACGACGGCGAGTACGGCGTGATCACGCTCTTCGACCCGGCCGAGCTGGGCGCGCAGGAGACCCTGTTCGACGTACCGGCGCCGGCGCAGCGACGGCCCACGGAGCCGGCGCCCCGGGTCGCGGCAAAGCGCCCGGCGGCGGCGAAGTCGGAGCCGAAGCGGAAGCCGGCCCCGACGCCCGCGCCGCCGATCGCGTCGCCGCCGTCTCCGCACGAACCGTTCGAGCCGATGCTCGCCGGCATGGAGGAGGTCGGTACCGGCCTGCTGGACCGGCTGGACGCCATGCAGCGGGTGGCCGCGTCGGCACCTGGTGGCCCGCTGCTCATCGTGGCCGGTCCGGGCACCGGCAAGACCAGGACACTGACCCACCGGATCGCGTACCTCTGCGCGGAGCTGAACGTCTTCCCCGAGCACTGCCTCGCGATCACGTTCACCCGCCGGGCCGCCGAGGAGTTGCGGCACCGCCTCGACGGCCTGCTCGGCCCGGTCGCCGAGGACGTCACAGTGGGCACGTTCCACGCGCTGGGGCTGCTGATCCTGCGGGAGAACACCGCCGCTGCGGGCCTGCCGGCCGACTTCCGGATCGCCGACGACGCCGAGCGGGCGGCGGCCCGCACCGAGGCCGGCGACGACAGCGCCACCTACACGTCCCTGCTGCGTAAGCAGGACCTGGTGGACCTGGACGAGCTGGTGACCCTGCCGGTGGAGTTGCTGCGGGCCGACCGGAAGCTGGTCGAGCGGTACCGGGACCGCTGGCGGTGGATCTTCGTCGACGAGTACCAGGACGTCGACGAGGTGCAGTACGAGCTGCTGCGGCTGCTCAGCCCCACCGACGGCAACCTCTGCGCGATCGGCGACCCGGACCAGGCGATCTACTCGTTCCGGGGTGCCGACGTCGGCTACTTCCTGCGCTTCTCCGAGGACTTCACCGACGCCCGACTGGTGCGGCTCAACCGCAACTACCGCTCGTCGGCGCCGATCCTGGCCGCCGCGGTGCAGGCCATCGCGCCGTCCTCGCTGGTGCGGGGTCGACGACTGGACCCGGCCCGGCTCGACCCGGAGGCCCCGCTGGTCGGGCGCTACCCGGCGGCGTCCGTGGTCGAGGAGGCCGACTTCGTGGTGCGTACCGTCGACGACCTGGTCGGCGGGCTGTCGCACCGCTCGCTGGACTCGGGTCGCATCGACGGCCGGTCCACCTCGCTGTCGTTCTCCGACATCGCCGTGCTGTACCGCACCGACGCGCAGGCCGCCCCGATCGTGGACGCCCTGACCCGGGCCAACATCCCCGTGCAGAAGCGTTCCCACGACCGGCTGCGGGATCGGCCCGGGGTGGCCGCGATCGCCCGGGAGCTCCGGCTCGCCGACGGTCGGGCCGGCTCGCTGGCCGCCCGGGTGCGGCTGGCCGGTCAGGGGGTCGCGGAGCGGTTCGCCGGGCCCACCCTGGACGGCGCGGGCAGCACCGTCCGCCCCGAGGACGTCCGCTCGGCGGTGGACCTGCTGACCCCGTTGGCCCGGCGCTGCGGCGACGACCTGGAGACCTTCCTGTCGCAGTTGGCGACCGGCGCGGAGGTGGACGCGCTGGACCCGCGCGCCGAGGCGGTCACGCTGCTCACCCTGCACGCCGCGAAGGGCCTGGAGTTCCCGGTGGTCTTCCTGGTCGGCGTCGAGGACGGGCTGCTGCCGCTGCGCTGGCCGGGCTCGACACCGGACGACGACGCCGTCGCCGAGGAGCGCCGGCTCTTCTTCGTCGGCCTGACCCGGGCCCAGGACCGGCTGTACGTCAGTCACGCGGCCCGCCGCATCCGCCACGGCGCGGAGCGCGACTGCGCCCCCTCGCCGTTCCTCTCCAGCATCGACCCGGGCCTCTTCGAACGCTTCGGCGAAGAAGAACCCCGCCGCCCAAAGGACCGCCAACTCCGCCTGATCTAACCCCCGCCCCCCGGCCCCCGCCCCGCCCTCGCCCCTTAGCTGCACCGATCTTGCGCTTTCTGTTGCCCTTCTGCGTGGGGATGCACCTTGTGCCGGCACCGAAACCGCAAGATCGACGAGGGCTTGCGGCGCGGGGCTTGCGGCGCGGGGTGGGGGTCAGGTGAGGAGAGCGGCGAGCCAGGCGCCGGTCAGCAGGGCTGGGCCGAGGGGTAGCGCGGTGTCCCGGTGCACCTTTCGGGCGGCCAGCAGGCCGAGGACCAGGACGCCCTGCAGGACGTGCGGCAGCAGAATCCCGGCCAGCAGGGCGTCCCGCCCCAGCCAGCCGAGCGGCAGGCCGAGGACGGTGGCGAGTTTCACGTCGCCGAAACCCAGTCGGGACCCGGGCAGCACTGCCAGCAGCACGTGCGCCGTCCCCGCGACCGCCGCGCCGCCCAGCACGCCGAGCAGCCGGCCGGGAGCGTCGGACAGCACCGCCGCAACTGTCAGACCCCCGAGGGCCAGCAACCCGGCAACGAGGACCAGCGGGTCGGGCAGCCGCAGGCAGGCCAGGTCGACCCGCGCGAGCACCAGACCGACCGCCCCGACCGCGAGGAAGACCGGTAACGCCGGGTCGTCGGCAGCCGCGCCGGCAAGGCCGACGAAGACGCTGGCCGCCACCATCGGCGCGACCCAGGGCCGCCGGAACGGCTGCGGCGGTGCAAACGCCCACGACCCGGCGTCCGCCGTGGCGAAGCGCCGCGACATCAGGGG
>NZ_JAGPXZ010000715.1:0-3099 GCF_018070305.1 Micromonospora sp. M51
CCTGCAGTCGCACCAGCACGCCCTGCGCACGGGGATGGACGAGGACCTGAGCCGGTGGCTGGACCGTGCGCCGCAACTGGTGGCCGAGCGCGCCGGCCTGGAAGAGCTCTACCAGGGCAGCCTCGCGGACCTGGCGGCGCTGCGCTACCAGCCGTTCTCGTACCGCGAGCGGGTGCCGATCGGTGGTCTGCCGTGGGCGATGGGTCTGTTCGGGCGGGACAGCATCATCACCTGCCTGCAGACGATGGCGTTCACCCCCGAACTGGCCCCGTCGACGCTGCGGATGCTGGCGCTCGTGCAGGGCGGTCAGCTCGACGACTGGCTGGAAGAGGAGCCCGGCAAGATCCTGGCCCACCTGCGGTACGGCGAGACGGGGGCGTTCCGCGAACGGACGAGCGCGTTGTACTACGGCGCTGCCGACACCACCCCGCTCTTCGTCGTCCTGCTCGACGAGTACGAGCGCTGGTCCGGTGACGCGGACCTGGTCCGCGAGCTGCGCCACCCGGCCCGGATGGCGCTGGACTGGATCGACGAGTACGGCGACCTGACCGGCGACGGCTACGTGCGCTACCAGCGCCGCAACGAGCGCTACGGCGCGGTCAACCAGAGCTGGAAGAACTCCCCGGACGCGATCGTCGACGCCCACGGTCGGCAGCCCGCCTTCCCCCGCGCCACCTGCGAGTTGCAGGGTTACGCGTACGACGCGAAGCGCCGGGGCGCCCGGCTGGCCCGCGAGTTCTGGGGCGACCTCGCGTACGCCGACCGGTTGGAACGGGAGGCGGCAGCGCTGAAGGAGCGCTTCAACCGGGACTTCTGGTTGCCACACCGGGGGTACTACGCGTTGGCGCTCGACCCGTACGGAGAGCCGGTCGACGCGCTGGCCTCCAACATGGGGCACCTGCTCTGGAGCGGGATCGTCGCTGACGACCGCGCGGAGGCGGTGGCCGAGCACCTGGTCGGGCCGCGACTGTTCAGCGGTTGGGGGGGACGCACGTTCGCCACCGGGCAGCGCACCTACAACCCGGTGGGCGCGCACCTGGGCGCGGTGTGGCCGTCGGACAACGCGGTGATCGCCGCCGGGCTGCGTCGCTACCGCCTCGACGCTCAGGCGGCCCGGATCGCCGCCGGCGTCTTCGACATGACGCTGACGCTCGGTGGCGAGGTGCCGGAGGTGATCGCCGGCTACGAGCGCAGCCTGACGACCTACCCTGTGCAACTGGCGACGAGCTGCCGCCCGCAGGCGTGGTCGTCGGGGTCCCTGCTGATGCTGCTCGCCAGCGTGCTGGGCCTGCGGCCCACCGGCGACAACCTGCTGGTCGACCCGGCGGTGCCCGAGGGGTTCGGCCGGCTGGAACTGCTCGACATCCCCGGCCGTTGGGGTCACTCCGACGCCTACGCGAGAGATCGGAGCACCGAACGCCGGCACCGCCTGCGGTGAGGCCGAGAATCAGCGCAGGCGGTGGCGATGACGGTCGGCGTCAGCCCATGGTCTTGGCGCCGTCGATCGACTCGCGCAGGATGTCGGCGTGCCCGGCGTGCTGGGACGTCTCGGCGATGAGGTGCAGCAGCACCCGGCGGACCGTCCAGCTCGCCCCCGGCTCGAACCAGGGAGCCTGCGGCAACGGGTGCGCCGCGTCCAGGTCGAGGGTGGCGACCAACTCGTCGGTCCGGGCGGCCACCTCCTGGAAGCGCTCGACCAGACCGGCCAGTGTCTCGCCCGGTGCCATCTGGAACTGACCGACCCAGTCGACCTCCTCGCGGCCCATCGCCTCCGCGCCGCCCACCGCGAAGAGCATCCACCGGTGCTCGACGCCGGCCACGTGCTTGATGAGGCCGCCGAGGCAGAGACCGCTGACGGTGGGGCGACTGGCCGCCTGCTCGTCGGTGAGCCCGTCGACGGTCTGCAAGAGGAAACCGCGGTGCCTGCGGAGCGCCTGCAGGAGATCGGTGCGCTCACCGGTGAGCTGCTCAGTGCTGGTCATGCCGCCACCCTTTCGTCGATGTCCACCCGGTGCCACCGTATTGCCGGGCACCGACACTTCCCGGGCACGGCGCCAGGTCGACGGAGGACCGTCAGCGGTTGCCGATCCGCGTCGATGGCGGTCCACTGAATGACATGGCTGTGATTAAGGTGGGCACGTCGTCCTGGGCGGACCAGTCCCTGCTGCGCTCCGGGTGGTACCCCCGCTCGGCCAGCACGCCGGCGCGTCGGCTGGGCTTCTACGCCAGCCAGTTCCCGTTGGTCGAGGTGGACACGTCCTACTACGCCATCCCGGTGCCGGAGACGACCCAGAGCTGGGTGGACGCCACACCGGACGACTTCACCTTCGACGTCAAGGCGTTCAGCCTCTTCACCGGTCACCCGACGCCGGTCACCGTGCTGCCCCGGGATCTGCGTCCGGCCGCCGGCCCGAGCCGGATCCGCCGCCGTGACCTGCCGGAGCGGGCGTACGACGAGCTGTGGACCCGGTTCCGCGCGGCCCTGGCGCCGATCGCGGCGGCCGGCAAGCTCGGTGTGGTGATGTTGCAGTTCCCGCCGTGGCTGGTGCGCAGCCCGGCGGCCGAACGCCGGATCGTCGAGCTCGCGCAGCGCTGCCGGCCGTGGCGGGTCGGTGTCGAGCTGCGGCACGGCTCCTGGTTGGACGACGCGGCCGCGGCGGACACCCTGGACCTGCTCCGCGCCCACGACCTGTCAGTGGTCTGTGTCGACATGCCACAGGGACACCCGTCGTCGGTGCCGCCGATCCTGAGCATGACGGCGGAGCCGGCGGTCGTCCGGTTCCACGGTCACAGCGACGCCTGGGTCGAGGGCGACAAGCAGGAGAAGTTCCGCTACGCCTACGCCGAGGACGAGCTGCGGCACTGGGCGGGACGGCTGGCCGAGTTCGCGGCTCTCCCCGACGAGCTGCACGTGCTGTTCAACAACTGCTGCGCCGGGCAGGCCCAGCGCGACGCCACCCGGCTGGCGCAACTGCTCACCGAGACGATGGTCGCCGATCACGCCGTCCCGACGAACGGTTGACCGGCGCACCTGCCGGCCGGCCCGGGGTGCGGGTCCGGTCAGGACCGCCGTCCCCGGCTGCGCAGCGCGTCCTGGGT
>NZ_JAGPXZ010000716.1:0-3089 GCF_018070305.1 Micromonospora sp. M51
TCGTTGACCGCCGCGCGGCCGGCCCGGTTGGCCCCGATCGTGCTGGCCGAGGGGCCGTACCCGACCAGGTGAACCCGCGGGTCGGCGACCACCCGGGTGCCGTCCATCGTGATACCGCCGCCCGGCGCGCGCAGGCCCAGCGGGGCGAGATGGTCGATGGCCGCCCGGAAGCCGGTGCACCAGAGGATGACGTCCGCCGACACGTTCCGCCCATCCGCCCAGGCCACCCCGTCGGGTGTGATCCGGTCGAACACGGGTAGCCGGTCGAGGACGCCGCGCTCGCGCAGCCGGCGCACCTCGGGGGTGACCGGCAGCCCGGTCACGCCCACCACGCTTCCCGGTGGTCGGCCGGCCCGGACCGCCTCGTCCACCCGGGCCACCGCGGCACGACCCAGTTCCGGGCCGAACTCCTCGTCGGGGACCGACGGCGGCCGGCGGGTCACCCAGGTGGTGGCCGCCGCGACGGTGGAGACCTCACCGAGCAGTTGCACGGCCGAGGTGCCGCCGCCGACGACCACCACGCGAAGGCCGGTGAACTCGGCCGGCCCCCGATAGTCGGCGGTGTGCAGCTGCCGTCCCCGAAACGTCGACCGGCCCGGGTAGTGCGGCCAGAACGGCCGCGTCCAGGTGCCGGTGGCGTTGATCAGGGCTCGGGCGGTCCAGGTGCCCCGGTCGGTGTGCACGTCCAGTCGTCCGTCGGGGCGGGAGCGCACCGCCCGGACCCGTACCGGCCGCCGCACCGGCAGGTCGAAGGTCCTCTCGTACGCGGCGAAGTAGGCGCTGACCTGCTCGGCGGCCGGGCGGTGCGGATCGGCGGGTGGGAGCGGCAGGCCGGGCAGGTCGTGGAAGCCGTGCACCCTGTCGAAGACCAGCGTCGGCCAGCGGTGCTGCCACGCGCCGCCGGGCCCGTTGTCGGCGTCGAGGATGACGAAGCCACTGCCGGGGGCGAAACCGGTGCGGTGCAGGTGGTAGCCGGCGCTCAGACCGGCCTGGCCGGCGCCGATCACCACGACGTCCGCGGAGAGGGTGTCCACACGGGGTACAACAGCCCGGTTGTCGGGACTGTGCCCGCCGTCGGCCGTCGCGCCGGTCACAGCCGGCCATTCCGGCGTCGACCACCCGACCGGCACTTACGCTGAGCGAATGAGCGACTTCCGTCGGTACGCGGCCGAACTCCTCGGCACCCTGCTGCTGGTGTTCTTCGGCGTGGGCAGCGCGGTCGCCGCCCGGGTCCAGGGCGGCGTGGTGGTGGTGGCGCTGGCCTTCGGGTTCGTGATGGTGGCCCTGGTCTACACGATCGGCCCACTCTCCGGCAGCCACGTCAACCCGGCGGTGACGCTCGGTGTGCTGCTCTCCGGAAAGATCTCGGTGCTCGGGGCGGTGGCGTACTGGATCGCGCAGTTCGTCGGCGCGACCATCGCGGCCTTCGTGCTGTGGGCGCTCACCCGATGGGGTGACGTCGCGGACCAGACCGGAGCCCTGGGCGCGAACGGCTACGGCGCGCACATCAACCGGGGCGGCGCTGCCGTGCTGGAGGTCGTACTGACCTTCCTCTTCGTGCTGGTGGTGCTGGTGGTGACGAGTCGGAGCGAGAATCCGGGCACCGCCGGACTGGCCATCGGGCTGGCGCTGGCCGCCACCCAACTGGTGGGCGTGACGCTCACCGGTGCGGCCGTCAACCCGGCCCGCGCGTTCGGCCCGGCGGTCTTCGAGGGCGGCGTGGCGCTGCGGCAACTCTGGGTGTTCATCGTCTTCCCGCTGCTCGGCGGGGCGCTCGCGGCGCTGGTCGCACCACTGCTGATGGGGGCGCAGCGGCACTACTGGGGTGGTCACGAGAAATCGGTCGGCGAGCCGAAATAGGCAGGTACGGCAATATCTTTCGCCCGGGGACCTTTTCCGGCGAATATCTCCGTGGCAGCATCAGCACATGCATCGTCGTCACTTTCCCCGGGCCCTCGCGCTGCTGGCGCTGGTCGCCACCGCGGCCACCGCCGCCGCGCCCGGCGCCACAGCCGAGTCGCCCACCCCCGCGACGACCCAGCTGCGCGCCACCATCGACACGATCCTCGCCGACAGCCGGCTGAGCGGCGCGCAGGCCTCGGTGGTCGTGATCGACACCAGCACGGGGCAGACGCTCTACGACCGCAACGGCGACCGCCGGCTGATTCCGGCGTCCAACACCAAGCTGCTGACCTCGACCGCGGCCCTTGAGCTGCTCGGCCCCGGCCACCGCTTCACCACCGACGTCCGCGCCAGCGGCAAGCGTCGCGCGGGCCTGCTCTCCGGCAACCTCTACCTGCACGGCGGAGGCGACCCGACAATGCTCGCCGCCGACTACGACGCGCTCGCCGCGCAGGTCGCCGCCGACGGCGTACGGGTGGTCACCGGCAACCTGGTCGCCGACGACACCCGCTACGACAGCACCCGGCTCGGCCCCGACTGGACCTGGGACGACGAGCCCTACTACTACGCCGCCCCGGTCTCCGCGCTGACCGTCGCCCCGGACACCGACTACGACGCGGGCACGGTGATCGTGCACGCCGCGCCGGCCGACCGGGCCGGCGCCCCGCCGGTGGTGACCACCACCCCCGCCACCGGTTACGTCCGGGTCGACAACCGCGCCGAGACGGTCAGCAGCGGCGAGACCTCCATCTCGATCGAGCGCGAACACGGTGGCAACACCGTCGTGGTGACCGGTCAGATCGCCCTCGGCGACGAGCCGGCCAGCGACTGGGTCACCGTCTGGGAACCCACCGGCTACGCGGCCGACGTGTTTCGGACGGCGCTGCACCGACACGGCGTCCGGGTGCTCGGCCGGACCGTGCTCGGCCAGCCCACCCCGGAGACGGCCGACCCGGTGGCGCGACACGACTCGATGAGCCTGGGCGAGCTGATGACACCGTTCCTCAAGCTCTCCAACAACGGGCACGCCGAGGTGTTGACCAAGGAGATCGGTCGGGTGCTCTCCGGCTCGGGAACGTGGACGGCCGGCCTCACCGCGATCAGCGAGTACGTCGCCGACACCGGGATGGAGGCCGACGTTTCCGCAGTGCTGCGTGAAGACCTTCTCGACGGTCCACTTCAGCAAC
>NZ_JAGPXZ010000717.1:0-3079 GCF_018070305.1 Micromonospora sp. M51
CCCCAGGAGGGCGCGGCCGGCCCGTGGATGTGCAGCTTGCGCACCACGTTGTGACCGACCTCGCTGGCGATCTGCTTGAGCAGCGAGCCGGCCAGCAGCCGCAGCTGGGTGGCCCAGGCGGTCGAGCGCGCCTCCACGGTCAGCTCGCCGTTCTCCAACTTCACCGGGCGGCTGTTCTGCGCCACCTCAGCGCCGACGACCCGCTCCCAGGCGCCGAACACGGTGGCCTCGGCCGCCGGCTGTTGCCAGCCGCGCGCCTTGACCAGCCGGTTCAGCACCGCGCCGAGCGGCTGCGGCTCGCGCGGGTCGGGGCCCGGGCCGGAGGAGCCACGCAACCGCCGGCCCGAGCCGCCGGCGGCGTCGCCACCGCCGGGCGCACGCCGGGCGCGGGCCGCCGCCTGCCGCCGGGACAGCGCCGCGTCGAGCACCGCCCGGGCCAGCTCCGGCCCGCTGGCGGCCGCCGCCGGCTCACCGCCCGCCGACTCCGCAGCGACCTTCGGAGTACGCGCAGCCGCGGCGTCGCCTGCCGCCGACCGCTCGGTGCCTGGCTTATCCGACACGGCGTACCGTCCCTTCGCCGACCTGGTAACGGGTGCCGCGCAGGGCGGCCGGCACGTCATCGTCCACCGCGCAGGTCACCAGCAGCTGACTCGCCCCGCCGACCAGCTCCGCCAACCGCTCCCGGCGGCCGGTGTCCAACTCCGCGAAGACGTCGTCGAGCACCAGCACCGGCTCGATGCCGTCGGAGCGCACCAGGTCGTACCCGGCCAGCCGCAGCGCGAGCGCGAACGCCCACGACTCGCCGTGGCTGGCGTACCCCTTGGCGGGCAGCGGGCCGAGACTCAACGCCAACTCGTCACGGTGCGGACCGACCAGGGTGGTGCCCCGCTCAATCTCGGCGGAACGGGACGCGGCCAGGGCCGCCGTCAGCGCCTCTGCCAACGCGGCCCGATCGGTGGTCGACTCGGCCAGCTCGATCGACGGCCGGTAGGTGATGCTCGCCGCCCCCCGACCGGCGGCCACCGCGTCGTACGCCTTGGCCACGTGCGGGCTGAGCGCGGCCACCAGCTCCAGCCGGCCGGCGAGCAGCTCCGCGCCGTGCTGGGCCAGGTGGGCGTCCCAGACCGCCAGGGTGCCGAGGTCACCGCCCCGGGACCCACCAGTCTTGCGGGCCAGGTACGCGGTACGCAGCAGGGCGTTGCGTTGCTTGACGACCCGCTCGTAGTCGGCCCGCACACCCGCGTACCGGGGCTGGCGGTTGACCAGCAGGTCGTCCAGGTAGCGGCGACGCTCGGCCGGGTCGCCCCGGACCAGCTCCAGGTCTTCGGGGGCGAAGAGCACCAACCGCAGCGCCCCCAGCACGTCCCGGGCCCGTCGCGCCGGTGAGCGACCCAGCCGGGCTCGGTTGGCCTTGCCGGGCACGATCTCCAGCTCGACCAGAAGCTCGCGGCCGTCGTGCACCACAGCGCAGCGGATCACCGCGGACGATGCGCCCATCCGGACCAGCGGCGCGTCGGTGGCGACCCGGTGTGAGTCCAGGGTCGCCACGTAGCCCAGCGCCTCGACGAGGTTGGTCTTACCGACACCGTTGGCGCCGATCAGGACGTTCGCCCCCGGCTGGAGGTCGACGGCCACCCGCTCGTACGAGCGGAAGTCGACCAGTTCCAGCCGGTGAACGTACACAGGTTGTGGACGCCGCTCAGCGCTTGTGCACGGCGTGGCCACCGAACTGCTGACGCAGCGCGGAGACGGCCTTCATGGCGGGCGAGTCGTCCTGCCGTGAGGCGAACCTGGCGAACAGCGAAGCCGTGATGACGTTCAGCGGCACCGCCAACCGGACCGCCTCGTCGACCGTCCACCGGCCCTCGCCGGTGTCCTCCGTGTAGCCGCTCAGGTCGGCCAGCTCCGGGTCCTCGTCGAGCGCCCGGTCCAGGAGGTCGAGCAGCCAGGAACGGACGACGGTGCCCTCCCGCCAGGACTTGATGACGCCCGGCACGTTGGTCACCAGCTCCGAGGCGGCCATCAGCTCGTAGCCCTCGGCGTAGGCGTGCATCAGGCCGTACTCGATGCCGTTGTGCACCATCTTCGAGTAGTGCCCGGCCCCGACCGGGCCGGCGTGCACGAAACCGAACTCGCCCTCCGGCTTGAGCGCGTTGAAGATCGGCATCAGACGGTCCACGTGCTCCTGGGAACCGCCGACCATCAGCCCGTAGCCGTTCTGCCGGCCCCAGACGCCTCCGGAGACGCCGACGTCCAGGTAGCCAATGCCCCGCTGGTTGAGCCGCTCGGCGCGGGGGGCGTCGTCGCTGAAGCGCGAGTTGCCGCCGTCGATGATGATGTCGCCCTCGCCGAGCACCTCGGCGAGCTCGTCGATGGTGGCGTCGGTGACACCCGCGGGCACCATGACCCAGACCGCGCGCGGGGACTCGAGCTTCTCCGCCAGGCCGGCGAGGGTCGTAACGTCGCTGATCTGCGCGTTGTGGTCGAAGCCGACCACCTCGTGCCCGGCCGAACGCAACCGCTCCCGCATGTTGCCGCCCATACGGCCGAGTCCTACCAGGCCGAGCTGCATGTGTTTCTACCTCCGTGGATCTGGGTGTTGCTGGGCGCGATCAGCGCGAGACGCGGATCGGCATGATGAGGTACCGGTACCCCGGAATGACCTCGCCATCCTCGCCAGCGGGTGAGATCACCGCGGGCTTGAAGGCGTCGACGAACGAGAGCACGGCCGTCTGAGCGCCCAGGTTTGCCAGACCGTCGATGAGGTACTGCGGGTTGAAGCCGATGGTCAGTGGGTCACCGGTGAAGGTGGCCTCCATCGCCTCGCTCGCCCGCGCCTCCTCGGAACCGCCGGCCTCGACCACCAGACCGTCGGCGCTGAAGCTGAGCAGCACCGGCGTGGTGCGTTCGGCGACCAGCGCGACCCGCTTGACGACCTCGATTAGCGTGCTGACCGAAACTCGGGCCTCGGCGTTGTGCGTGGCCGGGAAGAGCGACCGCACCGGCGGGTAGTTGGCGCCGTCGAGCAGCCGGCTGGTGGTACGACGGGTGCCGCCGGCGAGACCGACCATGCCCTCAC
>NZ_JAGPXZ010000718.1:0-3078 GCF_018070305.1 Micromonospora sp. M51
CCGCCGACCCGGACACCGTCCTCGACGCTGACCACGAGCCGGTGGCGGGCGGCCAGGTCGACCAGCTCCGCCGGGACCGGACGCACCCAGCGCGGGTCCACGACGGTGACCCCGTAGCCCTGCTCGGCGACCCGGGCGGCCACCTCCATGCCCAGTTGGCCGAAGGAGCCGACGGCGACGAGCAGCACGTCGGTACGGGCGGACTCGGCCAGCACGTCGACCGGGCCGACCCGGCGCAGCGCCGGCAGGTCCGCGGCGACGGTGCCGGTCGGGAACCGCACCACTGTCGGGCCGTCGTCGACGGCCAGCGCCTCGCGCAGCTCCTCGCGCAGGGTGGCGGCGTCGCGGGGTGCGGCGATCCGCAGCCCCGGCACCACACCGAAGACCGACATGTCCCAGATGCCGTAGTGGCTGGGGCCGTCCGGGCCGGTGATGCCTGCCCGGTCCAGCACGAAGGTCACCGGCAGCTTGTGCATCGCCACGTCCAGCAGGACCTGGTCGAAGGCGCGGTTGAGGAAGGTGGCGTAGACAGCGACCACCGGGTGCAGCCCGCCGAGCGCCAACCCGGCCGCCGAGGTGGCGGCGTGCTGCTCGGCGATGCCCACGTCGTACACCCGCTCGGGGTACTTGCGGGCCAGCTTGGCGATGCCGGTCGGCTCGGCCATCGCGGCGGTGATGCCCACCACGTCCGGACGCTCGTCGGCGACGGCGAGCAGCTCGTCGGCGAAGACGTGCGTCCACTTCACGGCCGGGGCGGCCAGCAGCGCGCCGGTCTCCACGTCGAAGGCGCCGCCGGGGCCGTGCAGGCAGTCCGCCTCGTCCTCCTCGGCCGGGCGGTAGCCGTACCCCTTGCGGGTGACGGCGTGCACGATCACCGGGCCGCCGAAGTTCTTGGCCGCGCGCAGCGCCGCCTCCACCGCCGCCACGTCGTGCCCGTCCACCGGGCCCACGTACTTGATGCCGAGGTCCTCGAACATGGCCTGCGGGGCGACCGCGTCCTTGATGCCCTTCTTGACGGCGTGCAGCACCTCGTACATCGGCTTGCCGACCAGCGGGGTGGAGCCGAGGGCGTCCTTGACGGTGTCGAGGACCTTCTCGTAGCCGGGGTTGAGGCGCAGTGAGGAGAGGTGGTCGGCCAGGCCGCCGATGGTCGGCGAGTACGACCGGCCGTTGTCGTTGACCACGATGACCAGCGAGTTGCCGGCGGTGGCGATGTTGTTCAGCGCCTCCCAGCACATGCCGCCGGTCAGGGCGCCGTCGCCGACCACCGCCACCACGCTGCGCGCCTCGCCCCGCAGGGCGTACGCCTTGGCCAGGCCGTCGGCGTAGGAGAGCGCGGTGGAGGCGTGCGAGTTCTCGATGAGGTCGTGCTCGCTCTCGGCCTGGCTGGGGTAGCCGGAGAGGCCACCGCGCTGGCGGAGCTTGTCGAAGCCGGCCTGACGCCCGGTAATGATCTTGTGTACGTACGCCTGGTGGCCGGTGTCGAACAGGAGCCGGTCCCGGGGGGAGTCGAAGACGCGATGCATGGCGAGCGTCAGCTCGACCACACCGAGGTTGGGCCCGACGTGCCCGCCGGTACGGGACACCTTGGTGATCAGGAAGTCCCGGATCTCGGCGGCGAGGACGTCCAGCTCCTCGCCGGACATCCGCTTGACGTCCTGCGGACCGCGAACCGTCCCCAGCAGCCGGCCGTGGTTGGCCGTGTCCTCTTCAACACTCATGACCGGAGAGTCTATCGGCCGCCCGGTACTCCGCAGCTCGGCCCGAGCCCCGGCCACCCCGGCCGGGCGGGGAGTTGGCGGCTGAGCAACCGGTCAGGCGCCGGCCGGCGATCCTCGGGTGGCCGGCGACACTCCCGCTCAGGCCGGCGGGAGCAGCAGCCCGACCTGCTCGACGTGCTGGGTCATCGGGAAGAGGTCGAAGCCCCGCAGCGCCGCCAGCCGCCACCCGAGGTCGGCGAAGGTGCGCACGTCCCGGGCGAACGCCGCCGGGTCGCAGGCCACGTACGCGACAGCCCGGGGGCCGGCGGCGGCCAACGCGCGGACGACCGGGGCGCCGGCCCCGGAGCGCGGCGGGTCGAGCACCACCACGTCGACCGGGCCGGTTATCCGTCGGCGGGCCAGCGCGGTCTCCACCCGGGCCGCGACCACCTCGACGGTGGGCAGGTCGGCGAGGTTCTCCCGGGCGGCGGTGACACCCTGCGCCGCCGCTTCGACAAGCGTCACCCGACCGGTCGCGCCGACCCGTGCGGCCAGCCCGGCGGCGAACAGCCCCGCACCGCCGTAGAGGTCCCAGGCGGTCTCGCCCGGCTGCGGGTCCAGCATCTCCAGCACCGCGGTGGCGAGGGTGTCCGCCGCAGCCGGGTGCACCTGCCAGAACGCGGACGCGGGCAGCGTCCAGTCCCGTCCGGCGGCGACCTCGCGGACCTCGGTCGGGCCACTGACCGGGGTGGGCACCCCGTCGCGCAGCTCGGTGACTGTCACGTCCCCTCCGGTGCTGGCGACGGTCTCCACCGCCTCGGCGGCCGGCCAGCGCGCGCCGGTGGGGGTGAGCACCGGCAGCTCCTGGATGGCCGGGTGGGCGATCCGGCACCTGTCGATCGGCACCACCTCGTGCGAGCGGTGCTTGAGCAGTCCGGCCCGGTCCGCGCCGTCGACCGCGTAACGGACCCGGGAGCGCCAACCCAGCAGCCCGCCGGGCAGCGCCTCGACCCGGACGCCGAGCCGGTCCAGTTCGACGTCGGTCAGCCCGCCGAGGCGGACCAGCTGTTCGCGCACCACGGCCGTCTTCCAGGCCAGCTGTGCGGCCGGGGCGACGTGTTGAAGGTCGCAGCCACCGCAGGCGCCCGGCTTCGCGTACGGGCAGGGTGGCTCGACCCGGTCCGGTGAGGGGTCCAGCACTGTCACCGCGTCGGCCCGGACGAACCCCTTGTGCACCTCGGTGACCTCGGCGATGACCCGCTCACCCGGCAGCGCGTGCCGGACGAAGACCACCTGCCCGTCCACCCGGGCCACACAGTGCCCGCCCGGGGCGACCGCGTCGACGGTCAGCTCGACCCGGTCCGCCTCGGCCAGGCCC
>NZ_JAGPXZ010000719.1:0-3061 GCF_018070305.1 Micromonospora sp. M51
GGTTGCGGTCCCGACCTGAGTCAGGACGGCGTCGGCGGCGTCTCGCCGGACGGGCGGTGGCTGCTGGTGAACGGACGGATCGGCGGCACCGACCGGTCCCTGCTGGTCGACCTGCACCGGCTCGGGCCGGCGGCGACCGCAGTGGCGGCCGGGCCGCCGATGACCGGGGTGGTCATCTGGATCGACGGGACCAACGCCTCCTACCTCGACGGCACCGGTCAGCTGGTCCAGCTCGACGTCGGCCAGGTGCGGGCGGGAAAGCCCGCCGGCCCCGCCGCGGTGCCCGGCGTGTCAACCGGTGACCAGCCGATCCTGGTGAAGGGCTTCTGACCCGGGCGACCCCATGTGAGCCTGGCTCGCTGTTTCCTCGGTAGCGTCGGGCGGTGACCTCGCGTACCGGCTCCGCCCCCCGGATCGACCTGCACGCCCACTCGACGGCCAGCGACGGCACGCTGACCCCGGCCGAGCTGGTCGGCGCGGCCTTCGATGCCGGGCTGGACGTGCTGGCGATCACCGACCACGACACCACCGCCGGCTGGGCGCCGGCAGTGGACGCACTGCCGCCGGGGCTGCGTCTGGTTCGCGGCGCGGAGTTGTCGTGCCGCTGGTCCGGCGCGCAGCCGGCGGTGCCGCTGCACCTGCTCGCGTACCTGTTCGATCCGGAGCATCCGGAGCTGGTGGCCGAGCTGGCCAGGGTCCGGGCCGCCCGGGAAGAGCGCGGCGAACGGATGGTCGCCCTGTTACGGGCCGACGGCATCGACGTGAGCTGGCCGGACATCCTGGCCGGCGCGGGTGGCGGCACGGTGGGGCGTCCGCACCTCGCGCAGGCGCTCATCCGCGCCGGCCTGGTCGGCAGTGTCCGGGAGGCGTTCGGCCCGAACTGGCTGGGCGAGCGGTACCGGCTGCCCAAGGAGGACATCGACGTGTTCCGGGCCGTCCGACTGGTCCGGGCGGCCGGCGGGGTGCCGGTCTTCGCCCACCCGCGCGCCACCCGACGTGGCCGGGTGGTGCCCGACGAGCTGATCGCCGAACTGGCTGCCGCCGGGCTCGCCGGGCTCGAGGCCGACCACGAGGACCACAGCCCGGCCGAGCGGGAACACGTGCGGGCGCTCGCCGCCGAGTTGGGGCTGTTCGTCACCGGTTCCTCGGATTTTCACGGCACCCACAAGACCGTTCAGCTCGGCGCGTTCAGCACCGGCGCCGAGGCGTACGAGCGGATCGTCGCCGACGGGGTGACCGAGGTCGCTTCGGGCTGATCCGGGTATTTCGCCCATCGCGGCGCGGCTAGTTTGATCACGTGGATCTGAAGCTGTTCGGCGAGGTTTTCGTGACCCTGCTGGTGATCACCGACCCGCCGGGCATGATGCCGATCTTCCTGGCGTTGACCGGCCCGCTGCCCGCCCGCGACCGCAACCGGGCCGCCTGGCAGGCCGTCGCGTTGGCGCTCGGCGTCATCGTGATCTTCGCGGTGGCGGGGCAGACCCTGCTCGACTACCTGCACGTGGACCTGCCGGCCCTACAGGCGGCCGGTGGGTTGCTGCTGGTGCTCGTCGCCCTGGAGCTGCTGACCGGCAAGGCCGACGACCCGAGCCAGCAGGTGACCTCCAACATCGCGCTGGTGCCGCTGGGCACGCCGCTGCTGGCCGGTCCGGGTGCCATCGTGGCCACCATGCTCTTCGTCCAACAGGCCGACGGGCTGGGGGAGTTCAGCGCCATCGCCGTCGCGATCCTCGCCGTGATGGTCGCCGTCTGGATCGTCCTGCGCTTCTCCGGCGGCATCGTGAAGATCCTCCGACCGGGCGGGATCGAGGTGCTGACCCGGATCGCAGGCCTGCTGCTGGCCGCGATCGCCGTGCAGCTCATCGCCGACGCGGTGGCCGCCTTCGTGACGCAGTACGTGAACATGACCTGACGGCACGCGCGCGATGTCGGGGGCGGATGGCAGGATCGCAGGCGTGCGACGATCCTCATCAGCAGGGCGGCCGGCGGCCGGCGGCCGGGCCCCTCGGCAGCGGGCCGGCGACGCCGAGCAGCTCGGCTTCGAGGGCATGCCGGAGCGGCTGTTCGTCTGCACCCCGAGCAAACTCGGCGCGTACGCGGACTGCCCGCGTCGCTACCGCTACTCCTACGTCGACCGGCCCGCCCCGCCCAAGGGCCCGCCGTGGGCGCACAACTCGCTGGGCGCCAGCGTGCACACCGCCCTGAAGAACTGGTACGCGCTGCCCGCCGACCGGCGGCGCCCCGAGGCGTTGGCCACGCTGCTCAAGGGCACCTGGGTCCGCGAGGGCTACCGCGACGACGAGCAGGAGCGGGCCGCCTACCGGCGGGCGTTGGGGTGGCTGGAGGCGTACGTCGAGACGCTGGAACCGGATTCCGACCCGCTCGGTGTGGAACGGGTGGTGGCGGTCAAGACCGCCGTGTTGGCGTTCAACGGTCGCGCCGACCGGATCGACTCGCGGCCCGGGCCGGAAGGGCCGGAGCTGGTCATCGTCGACTACAAGACCGGTCGCAGTGGGCTGGACGCGGACGACGCCCGGGGCTCGCAGGCGCTGGCGCTCTACGCGTACGCCGCCGAGCGGGTGTTCCGCCGACCGTGCCGCCGGGTGGAGCTGCACCACCTACCGACCGGCACGGTCGCCGGCCACGACCACACCGTCGAATCGCTGGCCCGACAGCTGACCCGTGCGGAAGACACAGCCCGCGACATCATGGCCGCCGAACGGGCGGTCGCCGACGGCGCCGACGCGGACGAGGCGTTCCCGGTGGCGCCCAGCCCACGCTGTGGCTGGTGCGACTTCCGGCGGCACTGCCCGGCGGGCGCGCAGGCCCCGGGCAAGGAGCCGTGGGCGGCCATGGACCGGCCGGCCGACGGTTGATCTCCGCCGGTCGGATCAGCCGGCCAGCGAGGCGGCGGCGTGCCGCGCGGCCCGCTCCTTGGCCGCCTGCATCAACGGCCCCTCCAGGTAGCGGCGGGGGACGGCGGCGAACGCCAGCCGCAGCGCGCGCACTGTCAGGTTCGCCGACATTGCTGTGGTCGGTAGGCCGAGTCCCCCGTACATCC
>NZ_JAGPXZ010000072.1:0-13737 GCF_018070305.1 Micromonospora sp. M51
GTCCCACAGCGCGTTGACGGCGGTCTCCACGGTGCCGGCGAGCACCGCCCGGGCCGCCGGCACCCCCTCCGGCACGGGCACCACGGCGGTGGCGGGCACGACGTACGCGCTCTGGTGCGGGTGCAGGCAGAAGACCGTCCGCCCGAGCAGGTCCGGCGGGCCCTGTTCGACCACGCCCACGCTGAGGTAGCCGTACTTCACCGGGCCGGGGAAGTCACCCTCCTGAAAGGGCGCGCGCATCGCGGCGTGCTGGTCGGCGGGCACCCGACCGGTGAAGACCAGCGTCTCGGTGCCCCGGCTGACCCCGGAGTAGCGGGCCCGGACCAGCACCTCGTCGGGGCCGGGGGCGGTCAGCGACACCGGCCGGATCTCGGCCGCGCCGGGTTCGCGCACCCAGCAGGCGTACGCCTCGCGGATCACCGTCGCGCACCTCACCTCTTGTTCTGGGCCGAACGGCCAGCCTTCCGTGCCCCGGTCGGGGTCGTCGATCATAAACACGGAGGCGAGGTGTCCACAGTTCGAAGCGCTGCCGTGCGCTGGCGCGGTGTGCGCGTGGTGGCGGCAAACCACTACCAGCGGTTGCGTGCCTCCTCGGCCCAACCGACGAGCCCGTCGAGGCTCACCGTCGTTCCGTCGTCGGTCTTCGCCCAGCCGGAGAAGTGCCCGAAACACTGGTGCGTCTCGTTCGCGACGACACCCAGGTTGGTGCGGGACACCTTCTCGTGGAACGGCTGGAACTCGACAGAGACCCGGTCGCCGCTGATCCGCCAGGGGCGCAGCCAGTCCGCCCGGTCGTAGGTCCAGCGCAGCTCCTCGCCGATCTTGTGCAGGCGACCGTCGACGAAGAGGCCGTTCTCGGTGACCCCGGTGCCGTCGGTCCACCGACCGCCGAGCTGGATCGCTCGTCCCGGCGCCGCGCCGGCGGCCCAGTTCCAGCTGACCGAGTACGGCCATCTGCCGCGACCGTGGTCCAGCACGGCGAACGCGTCCGGCCCACCGATCTCGTACGTCTGGCCGTGCAGTTCCAGCGTGCCGAGCACCGGGCGGCCGACGTCCTTGACCGTGTACTGGAATCGTCTGGTGCTCCACGGCACGACGACCCCGAGTGACTCGTGACCGGCCGGCAACGGCACGTCCACCTCCAGCCGTACGCCACTGGCGCTCGCCGAGATCGCGGTGCCGTCCGGGCGCTGGACGATCCGGATCGCCAGGCCACCGCCGCGGGCGCCCGCCTCGCCCACGCCGCAGTGCGGCGGTAGCACAGCGCCCCGCGCCAGCGGCACCACCACGTCGGCAGTCGTCTCGGTGCCGCTGTCCCGGTCGAGCACGTAGACACTGTGCACACCGGCGTAGTCCAGCGACGAGGCGACCAGCCCGATGATGTGCCGTGGGGTCACGATGCCCCAGTACTCCCATCGTTTAGTCCGGCCCCAGCCGCGCAGGTTCGCGGTGTGCAGGGGACGCCGGGTCCAGCCCACCGCCGCGGGGTTGAGTCGCCCGTCCCGTTGGCACAGGTCGACAGGCGAGAGCAGCTCACGTTCGTGCGTCACGAGCTGCACGATAGCCGCCCCTGCCCCGCCGGCTTGACTGACACATCGATGCGACCTACGGTCATATGACATCGGACATAGGATGTCATAGGATGTGGTGTATGCGGCAGCTTTGGCTGCTCCTGACTCTTTCTCTCCCGTCGTCCTGGTAGCCGCTCCCGCCCACCCCCACCGGTCTGGTGCGGCGGCCCGGCCCCGCCTGCGGCCACGAACCCGCACGAGACCGGCAGGAATCCCCCGTCATCGGCCGCCTTAGCGCCAAGCGGCCCGACGCTGCCGGGCGGCCACGGACATCGGCGTCCTGGCCGTCCGGCATCCCCCTCAAGGAATAGGACCCCATGAAGCTGTCCGCCCTCGGCCGTATCGCTCTGGCCACAGGCATCACCGTGCTGGCCACCGCCACGCTCCCCGGCACCCCTGCGGCCGCCGCACCGGTGAAGAGGAAGATGCTCCCCGTCCTGGTGGAGTTCAGCGACGCCTCCTTCCAGTTCCCGGACAAGGTGAAGGCGTCCACGCCGGACACCTACTTCGGCGCGAAGAGCGACTCGGCCGCGTCGTACCTGTCGGAGTTGTCGCGTGGGCAGTACAAGCTGGTGCCCGCCGTACCGGAGCAGTTCCTCGGCCCGATCAAGCTGGACCTCAGCGCCGCCGGCTGCCCGCACGGCAAGATCAATCAGATGACCCGTGACGAACTCGCCAAGCGGGGCCTGGTCGCGGGCGAGGACTACGACAGCATCTCGATCGTCTTCCCGGCGCAGAAGACGAACTGCCCCTGGGCCGGCCTCGCCACCCTGCCCGGCCCGACCACCTGGATCAACCTCTACGGCACCGCCAGTGGCATCGACGTCGTCGGCCACGAACTCGGGCACAACCTGGGCTTCGGGCACCAGGGTCGCGTCAAGTGCACCGGCGGCAACCTGGGCGCGTGCAAGTCAGGGGGCGCCAGCCACACGACCATCATGGCCGGTGGTTACCGGCCGGCCGGCTTCTCCGCACCGGAGATGATCCGTGCCGGATGGCTCAACGGCGGGGCGTCCCAGAAGGTCACCAAGTCGGGGGTCTACACGCTGCGCTCCCTGCACGGCAAGGGCAGCGGAGTCCGGGCCCTGGACATCGCCCTGGGCGGCGACCGGCTCGTCATCGAGTACCGCCACGCGGCCGGCAACTTCGACGCGAAGCTCGAGGGCGTGCACGCCTACCGTGTCCCCAAGGGCTCCTACGGTGCCTCGTCACTCATCGACACCACGACGGCGGACAAGACAGCCACCAACAACGCGCCGCCGAACGCGGACGCCATCACCAAGCTGACGGACAAGGCGAGCAAGCTGTCAGTCGCCGTCGTGTCCTCCGGCGGTGGTCAGGCCAAGGTCAAGGTCGCGCTCAACGGCGACTCGCTCGCCTCCATCGACGCGGCCCCCACGAAGTCACCGTCACCCTCCCCGAGCGCCACCCCCACCCCCAGTGCGAGCCCGAGCGCGAACACCGCCACGGAGGCCGAGTCCGACGGCTCCGAGCCGGTCACCGAGCTCGGCTCCCGGGAGCTGACCGCCGACGACGACAGCTCGACCACAATGCCGCTCGTCGCCGGTGGCGGTGCCGCCCTGCTGGCGGCCGGCCTGGGCTTCCTCCTGCTGAAGCGTCGCCGCGGCAAGCACGCCTGACCGGCCGGTCGGGCCCGGTCGCCCGCTCGCACGGCGGGCGACCGGGAGCGGTCAGACGGTCATTCGAACTCCTCCACGGACTCCTCGGTGGGGCCCAACTCGGGCTGATCGCGCAGCTCCAGGACCGGGCCGAGCCGGTCGGTGTCCAGTACGACGATCGTGTTCTCGCCGGCGCGCAGCAGTGGCGCGGGGCAGTAGAGCGTCACCTGCGGACCGATGTCCCAGTAGCGACCGAGCAGGAATCCGTTGACCCAGACCATGCCGTGCACCGAGCCGGGCAGGGCGAGGAAGGTGTCCGCCGGCTGCTCGACGGGCACCGTCGCGACCGCGAACCCGGCGCCGGTGCTGGCCGGCCCGGCGGTGGTGGCGCGACGCAGGTCGTCAGGTGTCCACTCGGCCAGGGCGATCGGCGAGCTGGCCCAGCCGTGCACGATCCGGCGGTCGACGAGCACTGGTCCGAGCAGGCCCTTGTGCTGACCGACCAGTGGGCCGTAGTTGATCCGGCCGAGGTTCTCCACCAGGATCTCCAGGCGCACGATCGCGCCGGTGCCGCGAATCGGTATCTCCGGATGATCGGCGTCGGCGACACCGATCGGCACGCCGTCGGCGAGGACGATCGCCCGGTCGCGCACGTCGCTGAGGATGATGGTGTGCTCGCCCGTCGGGATCTTCGGGTGGGCGGTGAGCAGCACCATCCCGGCGTCCAGGCCGAGTTGTTCGAAGGTGGCCGGCCGCGGACCGGTCGACTCCGGTGCGGGCACGGCGCGCAGGCCGGCGATCAGGTCGGCGCGGTGGGTCAGCGGCACCCGCGTCGGCGGCAGCACCGGCATCCGCTCGGGCACCCGCAGTTGCCCGGTCACGCCGAGCGCCGCACGCATGGCGTGGAACTTGGCGGTGAGCGTTCCGTCCTCGGCGATGGGCGCGTCGGAGTCGTAGCTGGTGATGGTGGGCTGAAGCCGACCCCGGTCCGCGTTGGCGCCGGCCCACAACCCGAAGTTGGTGCCGCCGTGGGCCATGTAGAGGCTGACGCTTCCGCCCTCGCCGAGGATGGCGTCGAGAGTGCGCACGGCGCTGTCCACCGTGCGGACGTGGTGTCGCTCGCCCCAGTGGTCGAACCAGCCGTTCCAGTACTCGGCGACCACGAACGGTTCGTCGGGCCGGCGCGTGGCGAACAGGGCGCGGGCGGCCTCGGGCTTCGAGCCGAGGGTGGCCGCGGCGAGGGTGCCCGGCACCGTGCCCGCGTCGTGCATCAACTCGGTCGGGCCGTCCGCTGTGAACAGCAGCTCGGTGATGCCGCGCTCGAGCAGGGCTGAGCGAATCCAGTGCAGGTACGCCTCGTCGTCGCCGTAGCTGCCGTACTCGTTCTCGACCTGTACCGCCACCACCGGTCCGCCGGCATGCGTCTGCTGCCGTGCGATACGGGGAATCAGCTCGTCGAACCAACGCTCGACCGGCCGGATGAACGCCGGGTCGGAGCTGCGCAGGACCACGTCACGCGCGGTCAGCCAGGCTGGCAGGCCGCCGTTGGACCACTCCGCGCAGATGTACGGGCCGGGCCGCAGGACGACGTCGAGGCCTTCTTCGCCGGCGAGCGCGATGAACGCCTCGAGGTCACGCCAGCCGTCGAAGCGGGGCGCGCGCTCGGCGTGCGGCTGGTGGAAGTTCCACGGCACGTACGTGTCGAGGGTGTTGAGACCGAGGTCGGCCAGTCGCCGGATCCGGTCGCGCCACAGCTGTGGGTGGACCCGGAAGTAGTGCAGGGCGCCGGAGAGGACACGGTGGGGGACGCCGTGCCGGTGAAGCTGACTGCCGCTCCAGCCGAGCGCGGGTGATGGCCTGGGCGACGGTGTCAGCGTGCTGCTCGGCCGGGTCGTCTCGATCATGGCAGAAGCCTATGTTACCCGTGCCATTTATAACAATGGCGCTAGGATGCCGCCGTACCGGGTTCTCAGGAGGGCGGGGCGGATGACCGAGGCGACAATGCGCGACAAGCAACCGAGCATGACCGACGTGGCACGTGCCGCTGGCGTGTCGGCACAGACGGTCTCGCGTACGCTGCGCAACTCGCCGAACGTCAACGCGGAAACCCGACGTCGCGTACTCGACGCGGTCGAGCAGCTCAAATACCGGTACAACGGCGCTCCCCGGCTGCTGTCCTCGGGACGAAGCTTCACCCTCGGCCTGGTCCTGCTACAGGCCGGCGGCTACTACTCGCGCTCGGGGGTCACCGCCGGGGTGGAGGCGGCGGCCGGTCAGGCGGGTTACTCGGTGAGCATCGCGACCATCGCCGAGCTGGACACCGCACTGATGGAGAAGTCCCTGCTCAAGCTCTCTGACCAGGGCGTCGACGGCATCATCATCGCGGTCCCGTTGATCTCCGTGACCCAGCGGATGGAGGACATCACCCGGGACATCCCCACCGTCACGGTGGACGGCTCGCGCACGACCGGGGCGCGGGTGCTGGGCATCGACCAGCACGAGGCGGGGCGCGCGGCCACCCAACACCTGCTGGACCTGGGGCACCGCCAGGTGTGGCACGTAGCCGGGCCGGACGAGTGGATCGAGGCGCGGCAGCGTCGGCAGGGCTGGCAGGAGTGCCTGGCCGCTGCCGGGATCGACGCGCCTCCAGCCCTGGAGGGCGACTGGTCGCCCGAGTCGGGCTACCGGCTGGGGCAGATCCTCGCGATGATTCCCGAGGTCACCGCCGTCTTCGTGGCCAGCGACGAGATGGCCTTCGGGCTGATCAAGGCGCTGCGGGAGCGCGGGCGCTCGGTGCCGCAGGACGTCTCGATCGTGAGCGTCGACGACATCGAGCTGGCCGCCTACTGCCACCCGCCGCTCACCACCGTTCGGCAGGACTTCTACCGCTCCGGGGCGGCTGCTGTCGCACTCCTGCTCGACACCGAGTCGGAGGGCGAATCGCTCACGCCAGCCACCCTCATCGTCCGGGAGTCCACCGCGGCGCCGCGGCCACGCTGACCGTCCTGCTGCGGGCAGATCATTCTTGACGGGTCATGTTACGGGTGCCACAGTAACAACGCGCGGCCCGCCCAGCGATCTAGGCGGACCGTGTCTCGTGCTCGCCTCTCACTCCCGCACCGTTGTGCGTACCGCCACGGAGGACCACCCCCATGTTGAGAAAACCCATCGTCCTAGCCGTCGCCGCGGCGACGGCGCTCAGCCTGCTCACAGGTTGTTCCGGAGGCGACGACAACGCCGACGGCAAGAAGAGCCTGAAGGTCGCGGCCTTCGAGGGCGGCTACGGCCGGGACATGTACCTGCAGGTCATCGAGGCCTACAAGGCGAAGCACCCCGATGTGGACGTTCAGCTGCAGCTCTCGAAGACCCTTGAGGACGAGATCAGCCCCAACATGAAGGCCGGCAAGTTCCCGGACGTCGTGGTGCTGCCCCAGGGCCGCAAGGCAGCGCTCGCCGAGACGCTGGTCAAGGACAAGGCACTGGAGGACCTCACCGGAGTCCTGGACATGACGGTGCCTGGTGAACAGGTCACCGTGCGCTCCAAGCTCGCCGACGGGATCGTGGGCAACCTCAGCACCAACCCGTACAACGACGACAAGACCTACCTGATGCCGATGTACTACGCGCCGACCGGGCTGGTCTACAACAAGGGCCTCTTCGCGCAGAAGGGTTGGCAGGTCCCGACCACCTGGGACGACATGTTCAAGCTCGGCGACGCCGCCAAGGCCGAGGGCATCGCGCTGTTCACGTACCCGACCGCGGGCTACCTGGACTCGTTCTTCTTCGCGCTGCTCGCCGACGTCGGCGGTGAGCAGTTCTACAAGGACGCCATGACGTATTCCGAGGGTGTCTGGAAGACCGCCCAGGCGCGCCAGGTCCTGGACATCACCGCCAGGCTGCTGAGCTACGCGGCGAAGACCACCGTGGGGTACGCGAACGAGCAGGACTTCACCAAGAACCAGCAGTCCCTGCTCGACAACAAGACCCTGTTCATGCCGAACGGCACGTGGGTCGTCGGCGAGATGAAGGACGCTCCGCGCGCCACCGGTTTCGAGTGGGCGATGGCCCCGCTGCCGGCGGTCAACGCCGGTGGTAAGCGCTACCTGACCACGATCGTCGAGTCCGCCTGGGTTCCCAGCGGCGCGCAGAACAAGGACGCCGCGAAGGACTTCGTCGCGTACCTCTACTCCGACGAGGCCGCCGGCATCTTCGCCAAGGCCAACGCGATCCAGCCGATCAAGGGCATCGCCTCGACGCTGCCCGCCGAGATCGCCCCGTTCTACCAGCTCTACGAGGACCCGAGCATCTCCGCCCTGGTGGGTGGCTTCGGAAGCACCGCGCCGGTCGAGGGCGTGAACATCAAGGGCACGCTCTTCGACACCGCGAACAGCATCATCAGCGGCGACAAGACCGTCGACCAGTGGCAGACCGCGCTGAACGACGCCAGCGAGAAGCTGCGGCAAGCGGGCAAGTGACGCCCCGGCGGCAGCCCGGAACCGGGCTGCCGCCGACCCCTCCCCCCGCGAGAACCAAGGACTGGTCACGGTGACGACGACCCTCACTCCACCACCCAGAGGCGCCAGCAAGCGCGCGCCCAGCCGACCCCCGGTGTCAGCGCGTGGCAGCGCCGCACGCGGCCGGCCCGGCGACGGCCGATTCGTCGCCGCCTGCCTGCTTCCGGCACTGGCACTGTTCGCGCTGTTCATGATCTGGCCGACCGTCAGCGTGTTCCGGATGTCGCTCTACAGCTGGAGCGGTTTCTCGGCGCAGATGCGGTTCGTCGGCCTGGACAACTTCACCAAGCTCGTCGACGACGAGCAGTTCCTCCGCGCGTTCCAGAACACCGTCGCGCTGCTCGTGGTCGTGACCGTGGTGACGATGGGGATGGGTCTGTTCCTCGCCGCCGTCATGACCCGGCAGAAGCTGCGCGGCCACACCCTCTACCGGTTCGTGCTCTACATCCCCAACGTGCTCTCGGTCGTGGTCATCGCGGCCATCTTCTCGGCCGTCTACGACCAGGAGAACGGCCTGCTCAACGGCACCCTCCGGCTGCTCTCGCTGGACGGCCTGCAACAGGTCTGGCTGGGCGACCAGAAGCTGGTGCTCTACTCGGTCGCGATAGCGATGCTGTGGCAGTCGCTCGGCTACTACATGGTCATCTACATGTCGAGCATGGCGAGCATCCCGGAGGAGTTGTACGAGGCCTCGGCACTCGACGGTGCCTCGGCAGGTCGGCAGTTCTTCGCCGTCACGCTGCCGCTGATCTGGCAGAACCTGCGCACCACGCTGACCTTCTTCATCCTCAGCGCGGTCAACCTCAGCTTCGTGCTGGTTCGGGCGATGACCGGCGGCGGCCCGGACGGTGCCTCCGAGGTGCTGCTCAGCTACATGTACAAGCAGGCGTACACGAACTCGGCCTACGGCTACGGCATGGCCATCGGCGTGGTGATCTTCGCTTTCTCGTTCCTCGTGTCGCTCCTGGTGAGCCGCGCGACCCGGCGTGAGCCCCTCCAGTTCTAGAGGACACTCCCATGACCACGATCAACAAATCCGGTCCACGGCCCGGCCGTGGACTCACCCACCTGCTCGTCGGTGCGATCACCCTGCTCATCGTCATCCCGGTCGGCTGGGTGCTGGTGGCCTCGCTGAAGCGCAAGAGCGAGTTCTTCGGCAGCCCGTGGACCCTGCCCGAGGGCTTTCACCTGCAGAACTACGTCGACGCGTTCGGCGGCGCGCAGATGGGCCGCTACTTCGCCACGTCGGTACTGGTCACGCTCCTCGGCCTGGTCTTCGTGCTGGCGGTCTCGGTGCCGGCGGCGTACGTCGTCGCCCGGTACGAGTTCCGCGGCAAGGGCATCGTCGAGGTGGCGCTGCTGGCCGGGCTGTTCGTCAACGTCAACTACATCGTGGTGCCGATCTTCCTGATGCTCGTCGACTGGGACCGCGCGCTGGTCGACGTGTTCCCCGACGGGTTCTTCCTCGACAACCCGGCGATGCTCTCGCTGGTCTACGCGGCGACCTCGATCCCATTCACGATCTACCTGCTGACTGCGTACTTCCGGTCGATTCCGGGAGACTTCGAGGAGGCCGCGCTGCTGGACGGGGCATCCCGATTCCGGATCATGACGCGGGTGATGCTGCCGATGGCCCGCCCGGCGGTCACCACGGTGATTCTGTTCAACTTCCTGGCCTACTGGAACGACTTCATCATCGCGCTGACGCTGCTGCCCGGTGAGGGCAAGACGTTGCAGGTCGGCCTGCTCAACCTGATGGCCGCGCAGAAGGCGGCCGCGGACCCGGGGCGGCTCTACGCCGGCATGGTCATCGTCATCGTGCCGGTGCTGCTCCTGTACGCGCTGATCCAGCGCCGACTGATCCAGGGCATGGCCGCCGGCGGCGTCAAGGGCTGAGGCCCGAGAAAGGGATGTCATGAAGGAACCGACGCGTGCCGTACTGCTCATCGTCGCCCGGCTGCTGATCGCGCTCGCCTGTGTCGTCGCCGTGGTGGTCGTCCGACCCACTGTCGGCTGGGGCCACCTCGCGATCATGCTTGTGGCGCTCGCCGTCCTGATCGGTCTTCTCGCGGACTACAACAGAAAGTTCCGGTGAGCCGCGGCGTGCGGCGGGCCCGAGCTCCGCCGGGGGCGTTCCCTCCCGGCGTACGAACGAGACAGCGCAAGGAATTGACAGACTCCCCCACCCCGACCACCCCCACGGTTAGGACTCTCGATGCGCCTGTTCAGGTCCTCGTTGGTGGCTTTGACCACGCTAGCCACCGCAGTACTGGTCGCCGCGCCCCCCGCCGCGGCAGCCGCCACGAACTACTACGTCGACTGCTCCGCGAGCACGTCGGGCAGCGGCACCCAGGCCAGCCCCTGGAACAGCTTCACACCGGTGAACGCCAAGACGTTCGCCGCCGGAGATCAGATCCTGATCCGGCGGGGCACGACCTGCGCCAACCAGCAGCTCTTTCCCAAGGGTTCCGGCGCGGCCGGCGCACCGATCATCATCGACGCGTACGGCAGCGGCGCCAAGCCGGCGCTGGCCGGCAACGGTGCTGTCGTCGACGTCGTGAAGCTCTACAACCAGCAGTACTGGGAGATCCGCAACCTGGACATCTCCAACAAGGGATCGGCGATCGCCACCCGCCGCGGCGTGCACATCATCCGTGAGAACTCCGGCACCGGCACCTACTACCGGGTGACCGGGCTCAGCGTCCACGACATCAACGGCAACCAGACCAAGAAGGACGACGACGCCAGCGCCGGCATCTTCTTCGAGGTCCTCGGCTACACGGTGCAGACGAAGTTCGACGACGTGCTGATCAACAACAACACGATCGGCACCGTCGACCGCTACGGCATCCATTTCTGGACCCGGTGGATGGTCCGGCCCGAGCTGGCCAACCCCAACTGCGGTTCCACCTGCGGCACCTGGCTTCCGCAGACCCGGGTCGTCGTGCGCGGCAACACGGTCACCGACATCGGCGGCGACGCCATCGACGTGCACCACACCCAGAGCGCCCTGGTCGAGAACAACCGGGTGGACGGCTTCCGGGTCCGCGAGCCCGCGCAGTGCGCCGCCGGCATCTGGGGCTGGAACATCAACGACGCCCTGTTCCAGTTCAACGAGGTCAGCGGCGGCCGGAGCACCTGCGACGGGCAGGGCTTCGACCTGGACGAGGGCAACATCCGCACCACCTACCAGTACAACTACAGCCACGACAACGAGGGCGGCTTCATCCTGCTCTGCAACGGTGGGGGCTCGACCACCAAAGACAACATCGTGCGCTACAACATCAGCCAGAACGACCGCGGCCAGATCTTCGACCTGGTCTGCGGGAAACTCACCAACACGAAGATCTACAACAATGTCTTCTACGTGGGCGAGGCAGCCCAGATCATCAACAACGGCAACGGCTCGGCCGGCGCCAATGTGGAGTTCTACAACAACATCTTCTACGTGACCTCGACCCAGGCCACCTACAACGCCGGCGCGCTGCTGTTCGACTCCAACGTGTTCTACGGCCAGCACCCCGGCGGCGAGCCCGCCGACCCGAACAAGATCACGGCCGATCCGCTGTTCGTCGCGCCGGGCACCGCCACCTCGATCAGCGACGCCGGTGGTTACCGGCTCCGCACCGGCTCCCCCGCGCTGGCCAGTGGTCAGGTCATGACCAGCCCGGGCAGCCGCGACTACTTCGGCAGCACCGTCACCTCGGGATGCCGTCCGGACCGGGGCGCACACCAGCTCAGCACGGTCTGCGTGCCCAGTGCCGGCGTCATCCCGCGTACCGGATGGTCGCTGAAGTACGTGGACAGCCAGGAGACGGCCGCCGAGAACGGGGCCGCGACCAACGCCTTCGACGGCAACCTCAGCACCATCTGGCACACGAAGTACACCGGCGGCAACGCCCCGATGCCCCACGAGATCCAGATCAACCTGGGCGCGAGCTACTCCGTCTCCGGAATCCGCTACCTGCCCCGGCAGGACGCAGGCTCCGGCGCTGCCAACGGACGCATCGGCCAGTACGAGGTCTACGTCAGCACTGACGGCACCAACTGGGGTACGGCCGTGGCCACCGGCACGTTCGCCAACAACGCCAGCCAGAAGGAGGTCCGGTTCACCGCGAAAACGGGCCAGTATCTGCGACTGCGCGCCCTGAGCGAGGTCAACGGCAACCCGTGGACCACCGCCGCGGAGATCTACGCCCTCAACTGACCGACACATCAGGGAGCCTCCGGCATCGCGCCGGAGGCTCCCTGGCGTACCCATGGTTCACCACCTCGGGGTGCCGCAACCGTCTCGGTCACCGCCAGACCCTGTCCGCGATGTCGTAGACCATCGTGCGGTCGACCTGCTTCGGAAGCGACTGGCCGAGCCGCCACGACCCGGACGTGGCGTGCAGCTCGACGGTCACCGAGCCCCGCGTCGCGGGGCCCAGCTCGCCGACCCAGTGCCGGTTCTCTTCGATCAGCCGCTCCACGGTCTCGACGTCGGGCGCCGTCACCTCCACCACTGTGGTGTCGACAAGCGCCGAGCCGACCAGCAGGACCAGGAGCCGGCCCAGGACCGCCGCAGGCACCGCGGGGTCCGTCGTTTCGACAGACACGTAGCAGTCGTCATGCCCGGAGAACAACAGGCGTGAGCCGGCCAGAGCGGGTAGGACCGGCTCGTCGAACGTGGCCGTTCCAATGGTGACGATCATTTCGTCGACGCGCTCGGCGGAAGGCGTACCCGGCACGTCGACAAAGGTCAGCTCGTAGGGGTACCAACCGGCCAGGAACCGGGGCAGCTGCTCCCGGGGTATCAGCAGGGCCTCTTCGCTGAGGCCGACGACGCCAGCCGCCAGCGCGCGGACCTCATGCACCTCGAAGCTGACGCCCTGTTCGGCAGCGATCCGTGACGGCCGCCACTGCTGATACTCCTCGTCCAGGAAGCTGTTGGTCTCCACGCCGACAACCATGATGGTGTCGTTCCCGGCGAGCATCAGCACATCGGCCAGCTCGGCGGCCTGCGCCGCAGTCGCATTCACCATCCAGGAGCCGCCTGTCTCGCGAACACTGAAGCTCAACGGGAAGGGTGCACCGTCCAGTCCCACGCTGTTCACGGAGAACGCGCCATGAGGTTTGACCTGGACCGTGGCGCCGTCGCGCGTGCCGTCCCCGGCGATCGGATAGCCGATCGCGGCGATGTCGGAACGCAGATCGGCGACGCTGAGCTGCGGATTCAGGGCCCTCGTCACACGGTCGGTGAGCAGCCGATGGGCAACGATGTGCTCGACCGCCGCACGGTCCACCGTCATCTCGTAGTAGTCGACGGCGAATTCGACGAAGCGGTCGACGATGTCGTCGAGCAGGATGTCGAGCATGCCGGACCCATCCGGGCCGCTGTCATCGTACGGTCGGTGCAGTGGTGGGAAGGTTATGCCGTCACCGGCGTGCCAGCGGTCGTCCTCCACCAGCCGCCACAGCACGGTGGTCGCCACGAGTCGGCCGTCCTCGTCGCAGAAGGCGGGTTCCGTCAGCTGAGAACGCAGCACCTCCGGGACGCCGTCGACCAGACCGGGCCACAGCTCGTGGTCCGGATGACGGTACGGCGACATCGCCGATTCATGGTCGAAGAGCCGGATGAAGGCGCCGTCGGGGGTGAACACGACGGCCCACTCGTCGCCGCTGCCATTGCTCATCAGCGCCGCCTCGTCCGTGCCCCAGGTCGAGGTGTAGGCGTAGTAGGGGTCCCCGCCGTCGATGATGCGCTCGAGTACGGCCAAGGCCTTGCAGCGCTGGCGCAGCCGGTCGATGTCGGGGAGTTTGGCGGCGACGTCGTAGGCGGTCACCGGGTCACCCTACGGAGGCGGCAGCACCCCGGTGTCGGGGGCGAGGACTCGGGTGAAGAACACCAGGGTGTCGCGGATCAGCGGCTCCAGCGGCACCCCGACGAAACAGTGGTCGGCGCCCCGCACCACCGACAACTCGACCTCGGCACCCGCCGCGGTCAACGCCGCGGCGAGTTCCTCGCTCTGCCCCACCGGTACGACCAGGTCC
>NZ_JAGPXZ010000720.1:0-3056 GCF_018070305.1 Micromonospora sp. M51
TCCGCACTGCCGTGCAGCCGCTTCTCCCAACGCCCCCTGCCGGCCGGGCGCGGGTCGTCCCACCACTGCCCCGGCACCCGCGGGAACCCGGCGCTCGCCAGCCGGTCGGCCAACGGCCCGTCGGCGTCGGCGAGACTCCCGACCGCCACCTGCACGTCGATGACGTTCTGCGCGGCGAGGCCGGGCACCGCCGTCGCGCCGATGTGGTCGATGCGCAGGGCGGCCGAGCCGAGCGCGTGCTGGATCCGGGCGGCCAGCCGCTCGTACTGCTCCGACCAGCTCGCGTCGGCTCCGGCCGCCGCCGCCGGGTCCGGCGGGACCACCCGCCGCTGGCGCAGGTTGTCCTCGTAGGGCACCAGCCGTTGCCGCCAGAGCACGTCGACGGCGTCGTGCAGCGCAGCCAGACTGCCGTCATTGGTCAGCACCACGTCGGCCACCGCCCGGCGGCGGGCGTCGTCGGCCTGGGCGGCGATCCGCCGCTCGGCCTCCGCACGACGCATCCCCCGGTCGCGCGCCAGCCGCTCCAGTCGGGTCGGCACGGCCGTCTGCACCACGACCACCAGGTGGTAAGTCGGCGCGAGACCCACCTCGACCAGCAGCGGCACGTCGTTGACGACGATCGCGTCGGGTGCCGCCGCGGCGGTCAGCTCCGCGGTGCGGGCCCGGACCCGGGGGTGGGTGATCGCCTCCAGCCGGCGCCGGGCGGCCTCGTCGGCGAACACCACCGCTCCCAGGGCGGCCCGGTCCAGCGCGCCGTCGGTGTCCAGCACCGCGTCGGAGAAGGCGGCGACGATCTCGGCCAGCCCGTCCGTACCCGGCGCCACCACCTCCCGGGCCACCCGGTCGGCGTCAATGAGCACCGCGCCCCGCTCGACGAGCCGCGCGGCCACCGCGCTCTTGCCAGACCCGATCCCGCCGGTCAACCCCACCCTCAGCACCCGAACAGTCAACCGGATCCACAAGCCCGCCGCCAAACCCGCCCGCCACCCGGCGACCCGCCGACCGCTCCGACCGGCGCAGCTCGTGTGCGGCAGGTACGGCGAGGGCCCCGCCCCCAGCGATCCGGAGATCGCGGGGACGGGGCCCGTCGTCGTTCAGCGGGTCACTTACCGCCGGCGAGCTTCTCCCGCAGTGCGGCGAGCGCCTCGTCGGTGGCCAGCGTGCCGGCCGGCTCCTCGGCCTGCCGGCTCGGGGCCGGGCTGGACGAGGAGGTGGTGCCACCGCCGCCACCGGCAGCGGCCGGGACGACCGGAGTCGGGTTGGCAGCGGCCTCGGCGTCGGCGGCCCGAGAGGTCTGCACCTGCTTGGTGTGGGCCTCCCAGCGCAGACGAGCCTCGGCGTACTGGTTCTCCCAGGTCTCGCGCTGCTTGTCGTACCCCTCGAGCCACTCGCCCGTCTCCGGGTCGAAGCCCTCCGGGTAGATGTAGTTGCCCTCGGTGTCGTACGTCGCGGCCATGCCGTAGAGGGTCGGGTCGAAGTGCTCCTCGCCCTCGACGAAGCCCTCGTTGGCCTGCTTGAGCGACAGCGAGATCCGGCGACGCTCCAGGTCGATGTCGATGACCTTGACCATGACCTCGGAGCCGACCTGGACGACCTGCTCCGGGATCTCCACGTGGCGCTCGGCCAGCTCGGAGATGTGGACCAGACCCTCGATGCCGTCGTCCACGCGGACGAACGCACCGAACGGAACCAGCTTGGTGACCTTACCCGGCACGATCTGCTGGATCGCGTGGGTGCGGGCGAACTGCCGCCACGGGTCCTCCTGGGTCGCCTTCAGCGACAGCGAGACCCGCTCGCGGTCCAGGTCGACGTCCAGGACCTCGACCTCGACCTCCTGGCCCACCTCGACGACCTCGGACGGGTGGTCGATGTGCTTCCAGGACAGCTCGGAGACGTGCACCAGACCGTCGACGCCGCCCAGGTCCACGAAGGCGCCGAAGTTGACGATCGAGGACACGACGCCCTTGCGGACCTGGCCCTTCTGCAGCTTGTTGAGGAACTCGGTGCGCACCTCGGACTGCGTCTGCTCCAGCCAGGCCCGGCGGGACAGGACCACGTTGTTGCGGTTCTTGTCCAGCTCGATGATCTTGGCCTCGAGCTCCCGCCCGACGTACGGCTGCAGGTCGCGCACGCGACGCATCTCGACCAGGGACGCGGGCAGGAAGCCGCGCAGCCCGATGTCGAGGATGAGGCCGCCCTTGACCACCTCGATGACCGAACCGCGGACGACGCCGTCCTCGTCCTTGATCTTCTCGATCGTGCCCCAGGCCCGCTCGTACTGCGCCCGCTTCTTGGAGAGGATCAGACGACCCTCCTTGTCCTCCTTCTGGAGGACCAGGGCCTCGATGTGGTCGCCAACCGTCACAACCTCGGCCGGGTCCACGTCGTGCTTGATCGACAACTCCCGAGAGGGGATGACACCCTCGGTCTTGTAGCCGATGTCGAGCAGGACCTCGTCCCGATCGACCTTGACGACGGTGCCTTCGACAATGTCGCCGTCGTTGAAGTACTTGATGGTCTCGTCGATCGCGGCGAGGAAAGCCTCCTCGGAACCGAGATCGTCGTGGGTGACCCGGGTGGCGCTCGAGGGGGCCTCGATGCTGCTCGTCATGTGGGCGGTTGCTCCGGTCGGTGGGTTGTCACAGCAGGCTGGTGTGTCGCAGTGACCTGTTCGCGCCAGCGGATCCGTCGCCGGGCACACCGAACGATCGCCTAGTGAGATCATGATGTGGCTCCGTCGACCGCGCACCTGCTCCCTGCCGAGGCAACGCGATCCGCGAGCGCATCGTCTAGCCTACCGTGCGCATTACCACAGCGTGCAAGCCCTCCCGGGTTCTCTCCACACGATGACCTGCGAAAGCCGAACAATCGCCCGGAAAACACCCCTGCTGTCTCCTGCGTCACAGCAGCCCCGTACGCCTCGTCGCCGCCCGCCTGATCGACTCGGGTCGCCGGGTCGGCGCGCCCCACCGCCGCCGACGACGAGCCGGTCACCGGGATCTCCGACGCGCCGTCGTACCCAATACGAGCGGGTGGGCCTAGCGTGGGCGCGTGGA
>NZ_JAGPXZ010000721.1:0-3052 GCF_018070305.1 Micromonospora sp. M51
AGATGCTGGCCGACGCCGCCCGACGGGCCGCGCAACGGCACAGCAGCGACCTGGACACCGACCACCTGCTCTGGGCGGCGCTGCAACGCGAACCGCTGCGCGACCTGGTACGCCGGGCCGGGGCCGACCCGGACACCCTGCTCAACGCCCTCGGCGGAAAGGGTGACGGCGCGCCGCGCGGGGAGGTGCCGCCCAACCTGTCGTTGACCCCAGCCGCCAAGCGGGCGCTGCTCGACGCCCACCAGCTGTCCCGGGCGATGGGCGCCAACTACATCGGCCCGGAGCACATCCTGATGGCGCTGCCGCTCAACCCGGAGTCACCCGCCGGGCGGATGCTGGCCGCCGGCCGGATCCAACCCGAGTCGTTGCAGGCCGCCAACGCCGAGCGCGGGCCGATGGCCGGGCCGAAGCCGGACCGCGGCACCCCCACCCTGGACCAGTACGGGCAGGACCTCACCGACCTGGCCCGCAACGACCAGATCGACCCGGTGATCGGGCGCGCCGACGAGATCGAGCAGGCGGTGGAGATCCTGTCCCGGCGTACCAAGAACAACCCGGTGCTGATCGGCGAGGCCGGCGTCGGCAAGACCGCCATCGTCGAGGGGCTGGCCGAACGGATCTGCGACGGCGACGTACCGCAGACCCTGCTCGGCAAGCGGGTCGTCCAACTCGACCTGGCCGGCCTGGTCGCCGGCACCCGCTACCGGGGCGACTTCGAGGAGCGGCTGAAGAAGGTGATCGACGAGATCCGGGCGCACCGGGACGAGCTGATCATCTTCATGGACGAGATCCACACCCTGGTCGGTGCCGGCGGCGCCGGCAGCGAGGGCGGGATGGACGCGTCCAACATGCTCAAACCCGCCCTCGCCCGCGGTGAGTTGCGGGTGATCGGCGCGACGACGCTGGACGAGTACCGCAAGAGCATCGAGAAGGACGCCGCCCTGGCCCGACGCTTCCAGCCGGTGCTGGTGCCCGAGCCCAGCGTCGACGACACCATCGCCATCCTGCGGGGGCTGCGCGACCGGTACGAGGCCCACCACCAGGTGCGCTTCACCGACGAGGCGCTGGTCGCCGCCGCCGAGCTGTCCGACCGCTACGTCACCGACCGGTTCCTGCCGGACAAGGCGATCGACCTGATCGACCAGGCCGGCGCCCGGGTGCGGTTGCGCACCCGTACCCCCGCGTCCGACGTGCGGGAGCTGGAACAGGAGCTCGACGAGGTACGCCGGGACAAGGAACAGGCGGTCACCGACGAGCAGTACGAGCGGGCCTCCGCGCTGCGTGACCGGATCGCCGAGCTGGAACAGCAGATCCGCCAGGCCAACGGCGAGGACGGGATGTCCTCCTCGCAGGTGCCCGAGGTGGGCCCGCAGGAGATCGCCGAGGTGGTCTCCCGGGCCACCGGCATCCCGGTCAGCCAGCTCACCGAGGAGGAACGCGACCGGCTGCTGCGCCTGGAGGGTCACCTGCACCAGAAGGTCGTCGGTCAGGACGACGCGGTCACCGCGGTCGCCGAGGCCGTCCGCCGCTCCCGGGCCGGGCTGGCCGACCCGGAGCGGCCGATGGGCAGTTTCCTGTTCCTCGGCCCGACCGGTGTCGGCAAGACCGAGTTGGCGCGGGCGCTGGCCGAGGCGTTGTTCGGCGAGGCGGACCGGATGGTCCGGGTGGACATGAGCGAGTTCCAGGAACGGCACACGGTCAGTCGGCTGGTCGGCGCGCCGCCCGGATACGTCGGCTACGAGGAGGCCGGCCAGCTCACCGAGGCGGTGCGTCGCCGCCCGTACGCGGTGGTGCTGCTCGACGAGATCGAGAAGGCCCACCCGGACGTGTTCAACATCCTGCTCCAGGTGCTCGACGACGGGCGGCTCACCGACAGCCAGGGTCGCACCGTGAACTTCAAGAACACCGTACTGATCATGACGAGCAACCTCGGCTCCGAGCTGATCACCGGCGCCCAACGCTCGGTCGGCTTCGGCACCGGGGACGTGGGCAGCGAGCAGGAGAGCAACGAGCTGCGGGAGCGGCTCATGCGCCGGCTGCAGGAGAACTTCCGCCCGGAGTTCCTCAACCGCATCGACGAGGTCATCATCTTCCGCCGGCTGGAGGCCGAGCAGCTGCGCGACATCACCGCGCTGCTGCTGGAGGAGACCCGCCGCCGCATGCACGCCCAGGACCTCCAGGTGGAGTTCACCACCGCCGGCATCGACTGGCTCGCCGAGCACGGCTACCAGCCGGAGTTCGGCGCCCGCCCGCTGCGCCGGGTGATCCAGCGGGAGGTGGACAACCACCTGTCCCGGATGCTGCTGGAGTCGGCGATCTCGCCCGGACAGAAGGTCACCGTGGACGTCCGCGACGGCGCGCTCACCTTCGACGTGACAGCGGGCGAGCGGGGGTACACCGCCGCCACGACCACCCACCCGCGATGAGCGGGCCGGCGCGAAGGGACGACCACGAGGACCCGCACGAGCCCGCGGAGGCCGCGAAACCCCGGGACGAGGACGACGAGCATCCCGACCCGATCCTGGCGCCGCCCACCGCCAATCCCCGCCGGACACGGGTGCCCGCGGAGGGCCTGCATCCGAAGACCGACCAGGACGACCCGGAGACGTCCGGGCCGCCACCCGAAGAGGAGACCTGATGGTACGCGAAGCGCGGCTCGACCCCGAGGTGGAAGTGCTCTGGGAGGACTTCCACGCCGAGGTCAACGTCCCGTCGGAGCAGCTGCGGACCTGGCTGCTGACCCGGGGTTCGGGGGAGGACTCGTTCGGCCCGAACCCGAACCTCGACCTGCCCCAACCGGGCCGGGAGATCCTCAAGGTGCTCAACAAGCGCAAGGTGGACCTCACCCCGGAGGACATCGAGGTGATGCGGGAGGCGGTCGAGCGCATCCGCGAGCTGATGGACGCCAAGCCCTCGCGCGGCAACGCCGACGACACCTGGCGGCACTCCCTGCTCGACCTGGGGCACGACCCGCTCGTCGAACGCTGAACGAAGCTCACCCACGACGGTGCCGTCCCCGGCTCGGGACGGCACCGTCGCGGTGGTGCTACTG
>NZ_JAGPXZ010000722.1:0-3051 GCF_018070305.1 Micromonospora sp. M51
CGCACGCGGAGGCCCAAACGGGCCGCCAGGTGGCTGACGACGAAGTGCCCCATCCGCTCCACCGCCGCCACGTCCGCGGCCGGCGGGCTGGCCAGCACCTCGTTCGCCTGCACCAGCGCGGCCGGGCTCATGCCCAGACCACGGTCGACGATCTCGATCAGCGGACCGCCCGCTCCGACCCGGGCGGTCACCACCACGACGGTGTCCGGGCGGGAGAAGGCCGTGGCGTTCTCCAGCAACTCGGCCAGCAGGTGCACCAGCTCGCCGACGGCGTGCCCGACCACGTGCACGTCCGCCACCGACTCGATCCGGACCCGCTGGTACTGCTCGATCTCGGCGGCGGCGGCCAGCAGCACCGCACCGAGACCGACCGGCCGGTTCCACCGGCGGGTGGAGTCGGTGCCGGCGAGCACCAACAGGCTCTCGTCGTTACGGCGCATCCGGGCGGCCAGGTGATCGAGCTTGAACAGGTTCTCCAGCTGGTCCGGGTCGCTCTCCTCGCGCTCCAGGTCGTCGAGCAGCTCCAACTGGCGCTCCACCAGCACCTGACTGCGCCGGGCCAGGTTGACGAACATCGCGTTGACGTTACGCCGCATGAGCGCCTGCTCGACGGCGACAGTGACCGCGCTGCGGTGCACCGCCACGAACGCCTCGGCCAGCTCGCCGATCTCGTCGAGCGAACGCACCACCGCCGGCGCGACCTCGATGCGGGGCACCCCGCCGGTGACGGTCTTCAGCCGGTCCAGGGCGTCGGGCAACTCGACCTGGGCGATCCGCAGCGCCTGGCTGCGCAGCAGCCGCATCGACCGGGCGACCGACCGGCCGATGAGCAACGAGATCAGCAGGGCGGCCAGCAGGACCGTCACGACCCCGCCGACCACCAGCAGGGTCGCCCGCAGCTGGTCGGCGCTGGCCTCCTCGGCCTGCCGCACGGCGTCGTCGAGCACGCCCGCCTCGAGCTGGCGCAGCGACTCCTGGCGTTGCTGGCTGGCCGACCACCACTGCTCCGACGGGAGCACCTGTGGCGACGCGCCACCGGAGGACAGGCTGCGCTCCTCCAGATCGGTGGCGACCAGAAACATCGGCGACACCGATGTCTCGTCGTAGCGGCGGATCTGCGCACTGGTCGCGGCCACCCGGAACGCGCCGAGCGCGGTGAGTTGCTGGCCGCGCAGGTCGGCGAGGATCACCCGGTCCTCGGTGCCGTACGCACCGGCGCGGGCGGCGGCGTAGAGCTGGCCCCGCACCCGGGAGGACAGCTCCTTGACCCGGGCCAGCTGGACGTAGCGCAGCACCGCGTCGTTCAGCGCCGGCTGGTTCTGACCCGGCGTCGGTTCGGCGAGCAGGTCGAGCAACGCCCCGACCGCCCGGTGGTAGTTGCTCAGGATGGTCTCGCTGCTGAGCACCGCCGGTGGGATCGCCGCGCGGATGTCGACCACCTGGTCGTACGCCTCCAACGCCTCCGAGAAGGCCACCCGCCAGGAGGCGTCCGCGTCCGCCAGTGGCTCGGCGGCCCGGCTGAGGTCCACGATGGCCTTGTCGGTGGCCGCCTGCAACGGCTTCAGGTCGTTCGCGGCGGCCTGCCGGTCACCACCCTTACGCAGCTCACCCAGCTCCCCCGCCGAGCGGTCGCGCTCCTGCTGGAGGTGGTGCACCGCGGCGGTGATCTGGCGGCCGATGCCGACCTGACTGGAGAAGTCGTTCAACGCCGTCGTCCGCCCCACCAGCGTGCTGGTCTGCACCCCGGCGAGCAGGAGGAACGCCATCGACGGCACCACCAGCACGGTGGCGAGCTTCGTGCTCATCCGCCAGTCGCGCAGCCGGAACGGTGACCGCCGTCGATGCGGAACGACTCGGACGTCGAAGCGGCGGCGGCGATGGTTCGACACCGCACCGTTCGCCGGGTCGGGACCTGCCGCCACCCTGCCTCCTCCGTCCTACCGCGTCCACCGCGGTCGGGGGAGCGCAGTCCATCCAACCAGGCTCGGTACCGCTGTCAACGGCCCGGGCGAGGCCGAGGTTCAGGAAGGATACTGCGGGTGGGACCGTCCTGCCGTGGTCGGTAAAACCAGCTCGTCCGTCCGGCCGATGTCGGCGAGCTCGATCGCGTCACCGAAGCGCCCCAGCGCGACCAACGCGGCACCGGTGGCGCCGATTTCCGGGTTGCGTTGATGCGATACCGGTCGCGGTGCGAGCGCGGTGGCGAAGGCCTGCCGCCACCACACCGAGGCGGCAACCGCGCCGCCGCCCAGCACCACGCCGACCGGTTTGTCGATGGTGGACTCCAACACCCCGAGGTCGTCGGCGACGAGCTCACACAGCCCCTGCATCAGCCCGGCCAGGATGTCGACAGATGTGGTGCTGAAGCTGAGCCCGCGCAGCGCTCCGCTGCCCGCCGGAGCCAGCCCGGGTGCCCGGTCGCCGCCGAAGCGGGGATCCGCCGGTCGACCACCGCCCGCCGGCACCAGCGCCAGCGCCGCGTCCAACTCCGCGCCCTGGGGCAACCGCAACTCCCGGTTCGCCCAGGCGAAGAGGTTGCCGCCGTTGGCGTACGCGGCACCGGTCACCACGTGGTCGTGGTCGACCCGGTAACGCCACAACCGTTCCGGCAGGCGGGGCATCGGTTCGCCGGCCGGGATCCGCTGCATCAGCCGTACGGCTGCGGAGGTGCCCACTGTGACGGCGGCCCGGCTCGGGTCGACGCAGCCCGAGCCGACGTTCGACGCCCCTCCGTCACCGACCGGCGGTGACCAGCGGGCCTGCGCCAGCTGCGGCCACCGACGAGCCAGGTCGACCCGGAGCCGGCCGTGCCAGTCCAGCTCGCCGAGGGGCGGCAGCTGCGCCGGTGTCGCCTCGGCCAGCGCCAGCGCCTCATCGTCCCAGCGCAGGGTGCGCAGATCCAGCAGACCGGTCCCGGAGGCCTGGGAGATCGACATGGGCGCGGTGTCGAGCAGCTCACCCAGCACGTACTCGGGCAGACCGACGAACCGGGCGATCGGGGTGCCGGACTGCTCGCGCAACCAGGGCAACCGCATCGACCAGTACGACCGG
>NZ_JAGPXZ010000723.1:0-3048 GCF_018070305.1 Micromonospora sp. M51
TACTCCGGAAGTCGGGTGATCTCCTCGAACAGCTCGCTCCCCCGCGCGTCGTAGAACCACTTCGGCGGCAGCCACTTCCTCCCGGCGCTCAGCCCGGCCCGAACGTCGTCACGCAGGCCGCGCTCCAGGTCACCCTCTTCCAGGTAGATCTCCAGGGGTTCGGCTGTCATCGGTTCGCTCCTCTGCTCGATCAACCGTTGCGTGTGTGCCCGGCGCGGCGCACCGCAGCCGGCAGTGGACGTACCCGCACCTCGCCCGTGGTGGCGACGACGAGGTGCCCCTCCGGCACCGGCCGCCACCCGGGATCGTCGTCATGCGGCTCCGAGGCGAGCAGCACCGAACCCGGCGACTCGCGGACCGACAACGCGTGCCCCGCCACGCTGGCCACCACCCGGTGCCCGTCGGTGAGCAGCAGGTTGAGCCGCGACCCGGCTGCGGCGGCGGCGACGTCGGTCACCGTCCGCCCGACCGCCTCGACCGGGTCGACGCCGGCGCGCAACCGATGCCGCACCAACGCCCAGAGCAGCGCCGAGTCGGTGGCCGCGTCCAGGGTGAGCAGGTCACGCACCGGCAGACCGGTGGCGAGCGGCACCACGCTGTCCGGCCAGCCGCGGACCACACCGTTGTGGCTGAACAGCCAGCGCCCCTCGGCGAACGGCGCCGCCGCGCCGTCGAGCACCGCCATCCCCACCGTGGCCGAGCGCACCGCCGCCAGCACCGCGCCGCTGCGCGTCACCGCGGCCAGCTGCGCGATGGTCGGGTCGCTCCAGATCGGCTGCGCCCGCCGGTACCGCACCGGCTCACCCTCACCCGGATACCAGCCGACACCGAACCCGTCGGCGTTGATCGTGCCGCCGCCGCGCATGTCGCGCGGCGCCCAGGACTGCCGCACCAACGAGTACGGCGGCTCGAACAACAGCTCGGCGAGGGTCACCGGCGGCCCCAGGTAGGCCAGGTGGCGGCACATCAGCGCCCACGGCCCGCCGCCGGGCCACCGGTCGTGCGGCCACTCACCGGTACGACTCGTCCGGTCGCACGTCCCGGGCGCAGCGGAAACCGCTGAAGATCTGCCGGCGGATCGGATAGTCCCAGTTGCGGAAGGTGCCCCGACAGGCAGAGCGGTCGGTGCCGAACGAGCCACCGCGCAACACCCGGTAGTCCTCGCCGAAGAAAACCTCCGAGTACTCGCGGTACGGAAACGCGGTGAACCCCGGGTGCCCGTCGAACGTCGTCGAGGTCCACTCCCACACATCGCCGATGAGTTGGTGCACACCCAACGGCGACGCACCCGCCGGGTACGCGCCCACCGGCGCCGGCCACAGATGACGCTGGTCGAGGTTGGCGTGCACCTGGGTCGGGTCGTCGTCCCCCCAGGGGTAACGACGGGACCGCCCGGTCGCCGGATCCCACCGGGCGGCCTTCTCCCACTCCGCCTCGGTCGGCAACCGCTTGCCGGCCCACGCCGCGTACGCCTGCGCCTCGTACCAGCACACATGCACCACCGGCTCATCGGCGCGAACCCGATCCCACCGACCGAAGCGCCGGTACGACCAGTCGTCACCGTCGCGGCGCCAGTGCATCGGCGCGCTGAGCTGCTCGCGAACCCGATGCTCCCAACCCGCCGGGCTCCACCAACGCCGCTCGGTGTAGCCGCCGTCGGCGATGAAGGCCGCGTACTGGCCGTTGGTCACCGGCGCGGCGTCGATGGCGTACGCCGGGAGGTCCACCCGGTGCGCCGGGCGCTCGTTGTCCAACGCCCACGGATCAGTGTCGGTGCCCATGATGAACTCACCGGCCGGCACCAGCACCTCCCCGCCGACCCGCGCCGACGGCTCCGGCGGCGGCGGAGCGTGCAGCACCGCCGGCCCCGAACGCAGCTGGTGGGTGGCGAGCATGGTCTCGTCGTGCTGCTGCTCGTGCTGCACGATCATGCCGAACGCGAAGCCGTCGGCGACCAGCGGCCGCTCGGTGAAGGCCACCGCGTCGAGCAGATCGTGCACCTTGTCCCGAACGGTGGCCAGATAGGCGCGCGCCTCCGCGGGCGGCAACAGGGGCAACGCGGGGCGGTCCCGACGGGGCTGCTTGAACGCGTCGTACAACTCGTCGATGTCACACCGGACCGGCTCCCGGCCGCCGACGTCCCGGACCAACCAGAGCTCCTCCTGGTTACCCACGTGGGCCAGGTCCCAGACCAGCGGCGACATCAGCGGTGAGTGCTGGTGCATCAGGTCGCCGTCGTCGACCACCTCGGTCAACAAGGTGGTACGGGCACGCGCCCGCGCCAACTCCGCCGCGATGCGGTCGCGCAACCGCTCCCCGTGAACACCGCCCTCCGTTCGCGACTGCGGGGCTCGCAACCCCGGCTCACTCCTCGCGCTCACCGAGCCGCCCTCCGTTCGCGACTGCGGGGCTCGCAACCCCGGCTCACTCCTCGCGCTCACTGGTCTCTCCTCTCTGCGGCGGCCAGCCGTCGGCGTACCCCTTGTTGGATCTCGTCGTGGGTGCTGACCGGCAGCTCCAGTCGGGGTAGGGCGGTCAGGGCCAGGTCGAGCAGGGCCGCCGCGACACCGGCAAGCGCCGGGTCGGCCAGACCGTGCCGGGCGGCCGCCGACCAGCGGTGCGCCACCGGCATGGCGATCGCGGACGCCTCGCGCACGGTGCCCGGGTCGTCGAACAGGGCGGTCAGCACCGCCAACGGCAGCCGCCAGTCCCGGTCGGGCTGGGCGTCCAGGTAGCGCAACTCCAGGTAGCCGCGCGGCCGCACCGGCGGGAAGAGCGTGCTGACGTGGTAGTCGAGGTCATCGGTGGTGGGCGACTGCGGCAACGCGCCGTCGAGCCAGTCGGCGAACGTCACGCCGGGCGGCGCGGCCCAGTCGGCGTCACGCCGGCGCAGGCACAGCAGCGGCGCGGCGAGCACATAGCTGACCCAGGCGTCGATCGGATCGTCAGCGGCGCCGGCGGGTGACCAGACCGGGCGGGTCCGGGCCGGGTCGATGGCCAGCCAGGCGGCCATCCGGGCGGACGCCCAACCGGTGCGCCGCCCGGCGT
>NZ_JAGPXZ010000724.1:0-3037 GCF_018070305.1 Micromonospora sp. M51
GGCCGAGATCGGCTACCCGATGCTGGAGCACGTCGAGGCCGCCGTCCTCGCCGGCGCCTTCGTCAGTGAGGGCTGGGTCTCCCCGAGCCGCGCCGGGTTCAACAACGTGGACCGGGAGTTCTTCGTCCGTGTTCTCGCGGCCTACGACCTGGCCGTCGGCGGCCCCCGCTACGTGAGTGAGCGGGTCATCGCCTCCGGCAGCACCCTGCACGAACTCGATGTGCAGGACCTCACCGCGCTGCGCGAGAGCCTTCTGGGCGACATGATGGGCGCGCGCAGCGCCGCGAAGTTCGTTCCCGAGTTCGTCTGGCAGGGGCCGGCAGCGGTCAAGCGGGCGTTCCTCCAGGCGCTGTTCGAGGGCGACGGCTCGTCGTCGCTGCTGCCGCGCAACACCATGCAGATCTCGTACTCGACTCGCAGCCAGCGATTGGCGGCCGAGGTCCAGCAGTTGCTGCTGGAGTTCGGCGTGGTCAGCCGGCAGACCCGCTACGACAGTGGCGAGATCAAGGTCGTGGTGACCAACCGGCGCGACGCGCGGATCTTCGCCGCGCACGTCGGCTTCCTCGGCCGTAAGCAGGCCAAGCTGGAGGCCGAGCTGGCCCAGGTGCCGGCGAGCAGCACGGCGCTCTCCAGCGACCACGTGCCGCTGGTCGGCGACTTCATCCGTGAGCACGGCGCGACGCGCTGGACGGAGCAGGACTGGCTGCGCCGGCACAACGTGGACCGCGTCGAACGGTGGGAGCGGGACCGGGACGAGATCGCGGCCCGGATCACCAACTCCGAGGTGCTCGACGTGGTCGAGCCGTTGGTCGACGGCCGGTTCTACTACGCCGAGGTGGCGCAGATCACTGACGCCGGTGTGCAGCCGGTCTACAGCGTCCGAGTCGACACCGACGACCACTCGTTCGTCTCGGACGGGTTCGTCAGCCACAACACCGAGTGCAAGCTCGACCCGCTCGCGATGGAGATGCTGCGGGACATCGACGAGGACACCGTCGACCTGCAGGACAACTACGACGGCCGGGCCAAGGAGCCCACCATCCTGCCGTCGCGGATCCCCAACCTCCTGGTGAACGGCTCCGAGGGCATCGCGGTCGGCATGGCCACCAAGATCCCGCCGCACAACCTGCGGGAGATCGGCGCGGCGGTGCAGTGGTGCCTGGAGCACCCGGACGAGGACGAGGAGACCACCCTCGAAGCCCTGCTCGGCATCGTCAAGGGCCCGGACTTCCCGACCTACGGCCTGATCGTCGGCACCACAGCGATCCAGGACGCGTACCGCACCGGTCGCGGCTCGATCCGGATGCGCGCCGTGGTGGAGGTCGAGGAGGACAAGCGGGGTCGCCCCTGCCTGGTTGTCAGCGAGCTGCCCTACCAGGTCAACCCGGACAACCTCGCCGAGCGGATCGCCGAGCTGATCAAGGAGGGCAAGCTCGCCGGGATCGCCGACATCCGCGACGAGTCCTCCGGTCGTACCGGCATGCGGATCGTGCTGGTGCTCAAGCGCGACGCCGTCGCGAAGGTCGTGCTGAACAACCTCTACAAGCACACCCAGCTCCAGGAGACCTTCGGCGCGAACATGCTGGCCCTGGTCGACGGGGTGCCGCGCACGCTCAACCTGGCGCAGTTCATCCGCTACTACGTCGAGCACCAGATCGACGTGATCCGCCGGCGGACCGCGTTCCGGCTGCGTAAGGCCGAGGAGCGGGCGCACATCCTGCGCGGTCTGGGCAAGGCGCTGGACGCGCTGGACGAGGTGATCGCCCTGATCCGGCGTTCGCCGACCGTGGACGACGCGCGGCAGGGCCTGATCCGGCTGCTGGAGATCGACGAGATCCAGGCGACCGCGATCCTGGACATGCAGCTGCGCCGGCTCGCCGCGTTGGAGCGGCAGCGGATCGTGGACGACCTGGCCAAGCTCGAGCTGGAGATCGCCGACCTCAAGGACATCCTCGCCAAGCCGGAGCGGCAGCGGAAGATCGTCTCGGAGGAGCTGGGCGAGATCGTCGCCAAGTGGGGCGACGACCGCCGGACGCAGATCATCCCGTTCGACGGCGAGGTCTCGATGGAGGACCTCATCGCCCGCGAGGACGTGGTCGTCACGATCACCCGCACCGGGTACGCCAAGCGGACCAAGGTCGATCTGTACCGCTCGCAGCGACGCGGCGGTAAGGGCGTCAGCGGCGCCACGCTGCGGCAGGACGACATCGTCAGCCACTTCTTCGTCTGCTCGACCCACGACTGGATCTTGTTCTTCACGAACAAGGGCCGGGTCTACCGGGCCAAGGCGTACGAGTTGCCGGAGGCCAGTAGGGTAGCCAAGGGCCAACACGTGGCCAATCTGCTCGCCTTCCTGCCCGACGAGCAGATCGCGCAGATCATTGAGATCCCGAACTACCAGGTAGCCCCCTATCTGGTACTGGCCACGAAGAACGGCCTGGTGAAGAAGACGCGGCTCGAGGAGTTCGACTCCAACCGTTCCGGCGGCATCATCGCGATCAACCTTCGCGATGAGGACGAGCTGGTCGGTGCTGCGCTGGTTGCCCCGGAGAACGACCTGCTGCTGGTCTCGAAGAAGGCACAGGCGATCCGGTTCAACGCCTCCGACGAGGCGCTGCGGCCGATGGGCCGGGCCACCTCGGGCGTGATCGGCATGCGCTTCACGGACGACGACGTCCTGCTGGCCATGGAGGTCGTGCGGGAAGGTTTGGACGTTCTGGTGGCCACGAACGGGGGATATGCCAAGCGCACCCCGATCGAGGAATACCCGGTGCAGGGCCGGGGAGGTAAGGGCGTGTTGACTGCGAAGATCACCGAACGGCGCGGTGGTCTGGTTGGCGCGGTGGTGATCGATCCGGACGACGAGCTGTTCGCGATCACCAGCAATGGTGGTGTCATTCGGACTCCGGTGAAGCCTGTACGCCGTACGCGTGACCGGAACACAATGGGGGTCAAGCTGATGGACCTCCCGGACGGCGTGACTATCGTGGCGATTGCTCGCAATGCCGACGAGCCTGACGACCAGGACTAGTTGAAT
>NZ_JAGPXZ010000725.1:0-3033 GCF_018070305.1 Micromonospora sp. M51
CCCCACCGGAGCCGGGGCGGGGGCCAGCACCACCGGGATCGGCACCACCGGCTCGTGCGGCGCGTCCACCGGGCGCTGGGTGCCGTCCGGGAAGCGCAGGTGGTAGCGGCTGCCGTCCCAGACCCCCGCCGGGGCCTGCGGGTCCCGACCGACGAAGAACGTCCGGTACGCGCTGATCGCGTCCAGCAACTCCCGCTCCTCACGTGCGGTCCGCTCCTGGTCGGCGGGCTTGCGGTCCAGACCGCGCAGCGTCCCGTCGCGCAGCAGGGCCAGCCGGGTCGCGGCGGACTGGTAACCCCGCATCGCCCGCACCCCGGCGTCGCCGGCCACCCGCCGCGCCCAACTGCGGGCGGCGTGTCGTCTGCCGAGGCTGCTCAGGGCGGCCACCTCGGGCGGGCTGAGCCAGCCGGCGCGTACGTAGTCGGGCAGGACCCGCTCGGTGAGCCGCCCCTCCCAGGCGCGCAGCCACAGCGCCAGCCCCACGGTGCCGAAGAAGACCGGCACCATCAGGCCCAGGAAGCCGTACAGCATGATCACCGCCTCGCCGGTGGCCTGGGTGAGCGTGGGCAGCAGGTTCCACGTGCCGTGCAGCATCATCGCGAGCAGCAGGCCGGCGATCGGGGCGAGCACCCGGATGCGCCGGTCGGCCGTCCGGGAGGCGATCCCCAGCCCCACACCGGTCATCGAGGTGAAAAGGGGATGGGCGAACCCGAACAGCAGGATCCGCAGGATGAAGATCGCGATGACCTGCTGGATGCCGGTCGCCGGGCCATAGCGGTCGGCACCGGAGGCGTAGCCCAACCCGCCCAGGTAGAGGATGTTCTCCACCATCGCGAAGCCGACCGCGGAGAGCCCGCAGTAGACCAGGCCGTCGGTGATCCCGGACCATTCGCGGCGGCGGAACACCAGCAGCAGGATCGGGCCCAGCGCCTTGGTCAACTCCTCGATGAACGGCGCCACCAGCACCCCGGTGAGCGCGGACGGCAGGCCCCAGTCGGCGAACCGGTTGGCCGCGAAGTCGTTCACAGTGAGCGAGGCGGCGGTGGAGACGAACGCACCCCAGGCGAAGCAGAAGATCAGATACTTCAGCGGCTCGGGTTCGTACCGGTCCAACCAGAGGAAGCAGCCGACCAGCACCGGCACCGGCAGGATGGCGGCCACCACCCCGATCAGCAGGGCCTGCGCACCGAGCGACTGGCCGAGCGTGAAGACCATGAACACCGCGCACGCCGCGATGAACAGCACCACCCCGGCCAGCACCAGGAACCGCCGCCAGCCCAGTCGGCGCAGCGGCATCCGGGGCGTCTCGGCCACCGGCGGGGCGGCGGGCGCGGGCGGGCCGGCGGGCGACGGCGGCAGCGGTGAACCGGGCGGGGTGTCGGCCATGCGGTCAGCGTAGCCATCCACCGCCGGCTGGTTCGGCCGCATCGGTAGCCGCTATGCTGCCGGCAGGTCACGAGCGCCAGCGTCAAACCCCGGTTTGCTGGCCGGCAACCCTCGTCGAGTTCGCGGTGGGGTGCCCCGGGTGATGACCGGGCCCAGCCCGATCGGTGTGCTGGGCAAGCGCGGACCCCGTCCCGATGTCGCACCCGGGGTCCCTGACCCCGGAGGTTCCGGCGTGTCCGTCACCCTCGTTCCCTCGCTGCCCACAGTGCCCGCCAGGCCGTCCGCGCCGCTCGACGTCCTCGGTGTGCCCGGCGAGATCAACCTGGACTACGCGGCCAGCGCACCGTGCGCGCGGGCCGCCGCCGACGCGGTGGCCGAGCTGCTGCCCTGGTACGCCAGCGTGCACCGCGGCGCGGGAGCGCTGTCGCGACGCTGCACCCTCGCCTACGAGCAGGCCCGGCAGACGATCGGGGACCACTTCCGCGCTCGCGCCGACGATCACGTGATCTTCACCCGCAACACCACGGACGCGCTCAACCTGCTGGCGCGGGCCGTGCCGGCCGGCACGACGGTCGTCACGTTCGCCGGCGAACACCACGCCAACCTGCTGCCCTGGCCGCGCGGATCGGTGCGGCTGCCGGTGCCCACCGATCCCGACGGGGCGGTACGCGATCTCGCCGCCGCCCTGACCGAGCTGCGTCGGGGCAGCAACCCGGCGCTGCCGGTGCTGGTCGCGGTGACCGGTGCGAGCAACGTGACCGGTGAGCGGTGGCCGGTCGCCGAGTTGGCGCGGGTGGCCCACCGGCACGGTGCCCGGATCGTGCTCGACGCCGCGCAACTCGCCCCGCACGCCCCGGTCGACCTGCTCACGCTGGACGTCGACTATCTGGCCGTGTCCGGCCACAAGCTGTACGCGCCGTTCGGCGCGGGCGTGCTGATCGGCCGGGCGGACTGGTTGGACGCCGCGCCGCCGTACCTGGCCGGCGGCGGGGCCACCAGTCACGTCGGTCCGGCCACCCACGACGTGACCTGGGCGACCGGTCCGGCCCGCCACGAGGGCGGCACCCCGAACCTGCTCGGCGCGGTTGCGCTGGCGGCGGTGTGCGCGGCGCTCGACGACGCGGACCGGGCCGCGCTGGCCGCCCACGAGCAGGCAGTGCTGGCCCGGCTGCGGACCGGCCTCGCCGCCCTGCCGCACGTCGTGGAGCTGCGCACCTTCGGCCCGGACGCGCCCCGGGTCGGCATCGTCTCGTTCGTGGTCGCCGGTCGGGACTCCACCGAGGTGGCCACCCGGCTGGCCGCCGAGCACCACATCGGCGTACGGGACGGGTTGTTCTGTGCCCACCCGCTGGCCCGGCGGCTGCTCAGTGAGGCGGCGGGACGTACCGGCCGGCGGGACCTGCCGCCCACCGCGCTGCGCGCCAGCATCGGGCTGGGCAGCACGGCCGCCCAGGTGGACCGGCTGCTCGCGGCGCTGGCCGAGCTGGGCTGAGGCCCGGCCGGCGGCGGCCCGCGCTCAGCCGATCGGCGGGGCGGTGGGTGGCTTCGGCGCCTCGCCGGGCTCGGCGGGCTCACCGACCGGGCGTTCCTGCTCCCCGAAGGCGGTGCGGATCCACCGGTTCGCCTCCTCCTGCTCGATTCCGGAGG
>NZ_JAGPXZ010000726.1:0-3031 GCF_018070305.1 Micromonospora sp. M51
AGCCCGGCCGGCTCGGCCGACGTGTCATTGCCGGGTCAGCGGCACGGCTCCCCCGCGCCCGCCCGGGCCAGCGCCACGGTTCCGAGCGGCAGCCGGGGCACGGCCGGCACCCTGGGCAGCCCGGATCCTCGGGAGAGCACGCCCGGCGTCTACCGGTCCGCGCCGGTGGGCACCGAGCCGGAGCCGGCCCCGACGCCCTCGACTCCGGAGCCGGAGCCCGCCCCACCCGGCCCCGGGCCGACGCAGCCGCCGCCACCCGAGCCGGAGCCCGCACCGGCCCCGGGTCCGTACCCGCCCGGGCCGACGCCGACGCCGAACCCCCGCCCAACGCCGCCGCCCGGTCCGGTTCCGCCCGTTCCGGGCCCGCCCATCCCGCCGCCCTCGCCGGTGCCGCCCATTCCCGGCCCGCCGTCGCCGCCCGTCCCGAGCCCGCCGCTGCCGCCACCCGGTCCGCCGGTGCCGGCACCGCCAGCCCCGCCCGGCCCGATGCCGGCACCGCCGTTTCCGCCGCCACCGGCGATGACCGACACGCCCGGCGTACGGGCCACCGCGTCGGTCTCCGCACCGCCATCCGGGTGGTCACCCACCGGTGGGGCGACCCGCCCGATGTCCGCCGGCGGATGGGCCCCGCCGGCCGCCTCCGCACCGCCGGTCGTGCACACGCCAGCCGCCTCCGCACCGCCGGTGGTTCCCGCGCCAGCGCTGCCGAGTTGGCCACCGTCGACCGCCGGGGCTCCGTCGTCGACCCGGAACAGCACCGTGAACTCCCGGACGACCGCGCCGCCGAGCGGCCCTCCGGCCGGTTCCGCCGGACGGGTTACGGCCGGCACCCGTGGTGTGCGGCACGACGGCGGCTCCGACCTGGCCGGCACCGTCTACGGCAACGGCGAGGGGGCCGGATTCACCACTGTCGCGATACCCGCCAACGCGGTGGAGACCTCCGGCTCGTTGACCGGGCACATCCTGGCCCAGGGCTGGTCCGACACGCCGACCGAACGGTCCAGCAACGCCCGGGTGATGATCGTCCTGGCCGCCGCTCTGGGGCTGCTGGTGGCGATCAGCGTCGCGGTCGTCCTGCTCGCCGGCGACGCCCTGGACGGTCTGGTGGGCAGCGTGCTCAACGGGTGAGCCAGCGAGCGCCAGCGATGGTGAGTCCGCCCACTACGGTCGGACAACCGGCTGGCGGCTTCGCCGGACCGCCGTACACTGGGTGAGATCACTGACCCGGCGCGCGTGGTGTGCGCCCCTGGGCGATCTTGCGGGCGATCCGGCGGCACAGCCGCGGCAGGCCATCGCGAAGATGCGCCCCGCTCGAAAGGTTTTTGTTGACCACCTCTGCTGACCCCAGCACCGTTACGTCCGTTTTCAACTCAGTCCCGGCGGCCGACACCGCACGGGAGCAGCTCGACGTCGCTCCGGGCGAGGCCGCCACCCCGCAGGCCGAGCCCGTGCCGACGGAGACCGCCGACCCGATCAGTTTCACTACCCTCGGCCTGCCCGACCCGCTGGTCCGCGCACTGGCGCAGCAGGGCATCACCAGCCCGTTCGAGATCCAGCGGGCCACCCTTCCGGACGCGCTCGCCGGCCGCGACGTGCTGGGTCGGGGGCAGACCGGTTCCGGCAAGACGCTCGCCTTCGGCCTGCCGATGATCGCTCGGCTGGCCGACCGCAACCGGGCCCGGCCGATGCGCCCGCGCGCCCTGGTGCTGGTGCCCACCCGAGAGCTGGCCATGCAGGTCAACGACGCTCTGGTGCCGCTGGGCAAGGCCGTCGGCATCTTCCTCAAGACCGCCGTCGGCGGCGTTCCGTACGACCGTCAGATCGACGCGCTGCGTCGCGGTGTGGAGATCATCGTGGCCACCCCGGGGCGGCTCGGCGACCTCATCGAGCGGGGCATCTGCCAGCTCGACGACGTCGAGGTCACGGTGCTCGACGAGGCCGACCAGATGGCCGACATGGGCTTCCTGCCCGAGGTGACCGAGCTGCTGGCGAAGACGCCGGCGAACGGTCAGCGGCTGCTCTTCTCGGCCACCCTGGACGGTGACGTCGACGCGTTGGTCAAGCGGTTCATGACCGACCCGGTCACCCACTCCACCGCGCCGTCCACCGCCTCGGTGTCCACCATGGACCACCACATGCTGTTGATCCCGCCGCACGAGAAGTTCCCGGTGGCGGCCTCGATCGCCGCCCGGGACGGCCGGACGATGGTCTTCGCCCGTACCCAGCTCGGGGTGGACCGGCTGGTCGAGCAGCTCGCGGCCGTCGGCGTACGCGCCGGTGGGCTGCACGGCGGCAAGACCCAGCGGATGCGCACCAAGACGCTTGCCGAGTTCCGCGAGGGCCGGATGAACGTGCTGGTCGCCACGGACGTGGCGGCCCGGGGCATCCACGTCGACGGAGTCACCCTGGTGCTGCACGTCGACCCGCCGAAGGACCCGAAGGACTACCTGCACCGCGCGGGTCGTACCGCCCGGGCCGGCGAGTCTGGTGCGGTCGCCACGTTGGTGCTGCCGAAGCAGCGCCGTACCACCCTGGCGATGATGGAGAAGGCCGGCGTCGCGCCGGCCGAGACCCGGGTCCGGGTCGGTGACGCGGCGTTGGCCGAGCTGGTCGGCGCCCGCGAGCCCAGTGGCGTCCCGGTCCGCGTCGAGGCGGAGCCCCGGGGTTACGGCGACCGCTCCGGCGGCCCGCGGCGGTTGGACGACCGGGCCGGCGGCCCGCGTCGGTTCGGTGACCGCTCGGGCGGCGAGCGTCGCTACGGCGACCGCCCGCAGGGCGACCGCCGCTACGGCGACCGGCCCACCAGCGAGCGCCGCTTCGGCGACCGGGCCCAGGGCGACCGCCCGCAGGGCGACCGGGGCTACGGCGACCGCCCGCAGGGCGACCGCCGCTACGGCGACCGGCCCACCAGCGAGCGGCGCTTCGGCGACCGCCCGCAGGGTGACCGTGGCTACGGCGACCGGCCGCAGGGTGACCGACGCTTCGGCGACCGGCCCACCGGCGAGCGCCGCTTCGGCGACCGGGCCCAGGG
>NZ_JAGPXZ010000727.1:0-3028 GCF_018070305.1 Micromonospora sp. M51
GAACAGCGTCGGCGCCCGCTGCGGCCGCCCACTGACCCCGGCGACCGTCGCACGCCGGCTCTCGGCGCTGTCCAGTTGGTACGACTTCCTCGCCAAACTCGGCGCGGTGCCGGCCAACCCGGTCGCCGGCGCCGACCGCCCCCGCGTCGACCGGGACCACTCCGCCACCGTCGGGCTCACCCCCGAGGAGGTGGACGCCCTCCTCAACGCCGCCGAGGCCGACACCGGCGCGACAGCCGTCCGCAACCGGGCAGCGCTCGCGCTGCTGGCCGATCTGGGTCTGCGGGTCGGGGAGCTGATCTCACTGGACCTGACCGACCTCGGCACCGAACGCGGCCACCGCAGCGTGCGCTTCGTCGGCAAGGGCGGCAAACAACGCCGCCGCGCCCTCACGCCCAGCGCCGGGCACGCTCTGGACGCCTACCTGGCCCAGCGGGCCGCCGCCACCGGCGTGCCGGTGGCGCAGCTGACCGGTCCACTGCTGGTCACCGCCAGCGGTGCCCGGCTGGACCGGCACTCGGTGTTCCGGATGGTCCGTCGGCTCGCCCGCGCCGCCGGCATCCCGGCCTGGGCGAAGCTGTCGCCACACTCGCTGCGACACGCGTTCGCCACCACCGCCCGCTCCGAGGGCGTGCCGTTGGAGGACGTGCAGGACGCCATGGGGCACGCCGACCCGCGCACCACCCGCCGCTACGACCGGGACCGGCACAACCTCGACCGCGACCCGGCCTACGCGGTGTGGGCCGCCCGGTCGCGCCGCCGCGGCTGAACAGCGCCCGCCGCGTCGGGCCTAGGACCGGCAGACCTAGGGTGAAACCGGCCGCTTTTCGGCAGCATCGCACATTGCTGTACTTGTGACATGACCTTCGGATTCCAGTTCGACCACGTCGGCATCACTACCTCTGCAGCGCACCTCGACCAGACCATCGCGTGGTATCGCGACCACCTCGACTTCTTGGTGATCCAGCAATTCGAAGTCGGCGAATCGGTGTTCACCTTCATCGGCACCGACAACACCAAGATCGAGATCATCTCGGCTGGCGCCGCCGCGAACCCGGCCCCGGCCGCCGAAAGCCTACCGGCCAGCCACGACGTCGAGCGTCTGCACCACATCTGCCTCCGGGTTCCCGACCTGGACGCGGCCATCGCCGAACTCGACCGGCGCGGTGTGGCCCTGTTCGCCGGCCCCATGACGGTCGAGAAGAGCGGTCAGCGTTTCGCCTTCATCCGGGACAACATCGGCACCATCATCGAGATCACCGATGCGGTGCCGATGGCCGGCTGAGCGCATCGGCGACCACGTCTCGCAGCCGCTGCAGGGCCGCCTCGGCGTCGGTACCCGGATCGGCCCAGTAAAGGTAAAGCCAGACGTCGTCGGCCAGTTGCGCAGCCACCTGCCGCAGTGCCAGCAAACCGATCAGCGGATGACGGTACACCTTGACACCGGGCGCCGGGGTCGCGACGTCGTGCTCGTCCCATAGCTCGCGGAACTCGGGACTCCCCGCGTTCAGATTCTCGACCAAGCGGTGGAGACGGAGGTCCTCCGGGAACCGGGTGACGGCGGCCCGGAGGACACCGACGGTCTCGCGGGCGGAATGCTCCCACGTCACCATCACCTCACGAGCACCCGCATCGGCGAACAGCCAGTACGCGTAGTAGCGGCGCTCACGGGGGAACGTGTCGAAGTCCGTCGTCAGTTCTCGATGCAGTGCGTTCGCGCCGATCACCTCGCTACCGCGCCGCACCACAATCGCCGGAACAGCGACGGCGCGCAGAAGCCCGGTGATATTCGGATGATCGTCCGGAACACGGTCTGCCTCGTGTTTCGAACGGCCCCGAACCAGCAGATACAGCTGTGCCCGTTGCGCCGGCGAAAGGCGCAACGCCGTGGCCAGAGAATCGAGAACTGAATCGGACGGCGAGACGTTACGGCCCTGTTCCAGGCGCATGTAGTAGTCGACGCTCACACCGGCCAGGGCCGCCACCTCTTCGCGCCGCAGCCCGGGCACCCGGCGTCCCGAGCCGTCGATCAAACCGGCTTGCGCCGGGCTCACCTGCGCCCGTCGTGAGCGAAGGAAGTCACGCAGAGCGGTGTTTCGTTCCACCAGACGATCGTGTCAGACACGCATGAGTCAGGAGACGTTGGCGCGGCTGAGCAGGCTGTGCGGCGTCAGCCCTGCGGGCGGGGGCAGATGCAGAACGGCTGACCGATCGGGTCGAGGAGCACGACCCACTTGTCGCCGCCGGGCTGGAAATCCGGCTTGGACGCGCCCGCCGCCACGAACTTCTCCTCCGCCGCCGCCAGGTCGTCGACGTAGAGATCCAGGTGGTAGCGCTTGTCGCCGGTCGGATCCGGCCAGGAGGGCGGTCGGTAACCCTCGACCAGACCGAAGCCGATGGAGACGCCACCGGAGCTGATCATCGCGTACTCCGGTTGGCTGTGGGTGACCTCCCAGCCCAGCGCCTGGTGGTAGAACGCGGCATGGCCGGCAGGATCGGAACTGTCGAGGTTGACCATCGCGAGGTCGGCAGAAACTGTCACGCCGGCAGTATGCCGACGGGGTCCGACAAACTCCGGGCCTGCGACACCCACCGCCCATCAGAGGGCCTCGAGCGGCCAGAACGTCACCCGGGCGGTGCTGTCACGGCAGATCAGCCCGGCGCCCACCCGTCGACAGTCGGTCAGACCCTCCGGAAGCACCACCGACACCCGATGACCGTCGCGTCCCACGGTCGCCACCAGCGCACGCCTGCCGTCCGCCGCCAACCCCAGCACCACCAGCGGCTCCGCCGGCACCCGGGGGCCCGCCACCGTGCGCCAGCGCGCGCCGTCCGGCCACGACCACACCCGCGCCCCGGTGCCCGCGTCGATCGCCCAGCGGCCCTGCTCGTCCTGCCCGCAGATCAGGCCCTGGCAGGGCCGCAGGGTCAACTCACCCGACGGCACCGGCACCCGCCAGCGCGGCGCCAGCCCCGGTAGGTCGTACCCGGTCAGCGCCACCGCGCCGGCGACCGGGTGGCGCAGCAC
>NZ_JAGPXZ010000728.1:0-3025 GCF_018070305.1 Micromonospora sp. M51
CGGGACAGGTCCGCTGTTCCGCACCGTCCGGCCGGTCGCCGGTGGTGACGGTCGACGAGCCGAGGGCTCGTGGTGGGGTCAGCCGCCGCAGGCGTTGGCGGGGTGCGGCGTGGAGTGGACGGTGCTCACGTCCTGACCGGCGACAGTGCCGCTGACCCGGACCGTCGCCGAGCCGGCCGGCACGGACGCCGTACGCGTGTTGAACGACTGGTAAACGTTCGCTCCCGGCGCGACGGCCGCGAACGACCGGTTCCCGTACGGGGTCTGCACGGTGATCTCGACCGGTTCGGTCGAGTCGTTGCGCGCCTGCACCGCCACGTACGTCTTCCCGCCCAGGCAGCGCACCTCGGCGGTGGCCGTGGCGGGCAGCGCGGCCAGCACCGCGAGTCGGGCCAGTTGGTAGCTCAGCGCCCGCTCCGGCGCGTCGATCTCGTTCTGGGTGCCGAGGTGACCGGCCCGCGCCGCGCTCGCCGCGGCGAGCGCGGCCTGCGTCGTGGCCCAGGCGTCGGCCGGGTAGTGGCGCGCGTCGAGCGTCCGCGCGTGGGCGATGGCCGCGTCGAGGGCGGTGGTGTCCAACGGTCGGGCCTGCGCGGTCAGCACGTCGCTGAGCAGGTAGTTGTCGAAGTCGACGTGGCCACCAGCCTCCTGGGTCGCGTAGGTGAACAGACCCACCCGGTGGCCCATGAAGTGCGCGAGGCTGCCGTCGAGAGCCTGCGGGCCGACGCGGTTGCCCAGCCGGGTCCACTGGACCCCGTCCAGGCTGTAGTAGAACGTCGTCCACAGTTGGCCCACCGGCGAGGCGAAGTCGAGGTCGGCCTTCACGTGCACGTCGGTGGCGTCGCCCAGCGGCACCGTCGTGCCCGCCACGAAGTTCTCCAGCGTCGACTGGTCGAGGTCGACAGCGAACGGCTGCGACCGGTTCACCACACCGAGGGTGTTGACGCCGTCGACGCGCTTCACCGCCACGTACGAGAATCCGCGGTTGTAGGCCGCCAGGCCCGCGACGTCGCCGTTCTTCATCCCGCTGATGTCCATCCGGGTCTGGACCGACTGCCGTGGCCCGAACGTCCGCTGGGAGAGCGTGTTGCGCGCCTCCTCGAACCACGCCAGCTCGGCCCGGTTGGACAGCTTCGTGTAGACGTACTGGCCGGTGACGACGGTGCCGGCCGTCAACCGCAGCCAACCGTCGCGGTCGGTGAGCGACCAGTACCGGTTGTCCGGGGCGTGGTTCCACTCCCACGCCAGGTCGAGCCGCGACCCGTTGGGGGCGATCTCCGCCGGGTCGAGCGGCGCCGGGACCGTCCACTGCTCGTCCTGGTACGCCCGGTGCGGCGCGTCGTTGGCGAAGTCGTCCGGGGCGACGATGCTCTTCTGCCGCTCGAACGTCTCCTCCGCCGGGCTGAGCCGGATCGGCTTGTCGAACAGGCCGTTGACCGGCACGACCCCGCCTGCGCCGAAGGTCGGCCACCCGTCCTGCCAGGTGGCGGGGATGAGCGCCGGGATCCGACCGATCGGGAAGGTGTCCCGGAAGAACATGCCGTGCCAGTCGGTGCGGCCGTCCGCGCGGCTGATCGGCACCAGGCTGCCCTGGGCGAAGCCGTTGGAGTTGAGCACGCCGCGCGCCTCGTAGGTGTTGACTCCACCGGCCGAGGTGTAGCGCCCGAGCAGGTCCTTCGACCGGAACATGACGACCTGGCGTCCCTGCCCGGACGGCCAGGTGATGATGACGGCGTAGTACCAGCCGTCGATGTGGTAGACCTGCGCGCCCTCGAACAGACCGCCGATGAACGGCTGCCCGGCGTAGTTGTTGGCGGTGAAGATGTTCGGGTAGTCCTGCGCGATGGCGGTCAGGCCGGCGTTGAGGCGGACGGCGCTGGTGCCGCCGGAGCCATAGAAGATGTACGGCGTGCCGTCGACGTCGAAGAAGAGCGACGGGTCGTGCAGGCCACGACCGAGGGCGGTGCGCTGCCACGGGCCGTTCTCGATGTCGTCGGTGCGGTAGAGGTACGCCCCGCTGAGGTTGTTGGTGTTGAAGACGGCGTAGAACGTGCCGTCGTGGTAGCGCAGCGACGACGCCCACTGGCCCTGGCCGTACGAGTTCTGACCGTTGCGCAGCGAGAAGGAGTCGCCGATGCTCGCCCGGTCGAAGACGTAGTTGACGATCTCCCAGTTGACCAGGTCGTACGACTTCATGATCGGCGCGCCCGGGCTCAGGTGCATGGTCGTGCTGATCATGTAGTAGAGGTCGCGGCCCTCGTCGTTCTCGGCGGCCGGTACGCGTTCGACGCTGATGTCCGGCACGTCGGCGTTGAGCAGCGGCACCGAGTAGGTGCCGGCGCCGGTGTCGGTCGAGGTGTACGACGACCGGGGCGACCAGCCGTCGGCGTCGTGCGCGGCGGCCGGGGTGACCATCAGGCTCGCGGCGACCAGGGTGGCCGCCGATGCGAACGCGCACAGTGGGCGCAGCCGACGTGGCAGCACTGTGGACACCAGCCGGCTCAGCGCGCGCCCGGTGCGGCGTGCGAGGGCGTTCAGGCTGTTCACAGGAGTGATGCGGGAGGAGTTCAGGACACCCGAGCGGATCGACACGACCAAGACGAGCTCCAAACGCGAGAGCGGCGTGAAGGCCATGGTGTTATCGCTAACAACACCTGTCAAGACTATCGATGAAACGTGCCCGAAGTATCCCCGTAACATCCCCCCGATCCACAGTGGACGGTTGGCCACGCCGAAACCCCACCCCGGTGGCGGGCCGGGGTGGGGTGGGGCGGCCCGGGTCAGGTCTCGAGGCAGGTGCGGAGGGCGGCGGTTAGCCGGTTCGCCCGCTCGTCGCCCATCCCCCGCATCTGGTTGACCACGTAGCCGAATCCCACCTGGTGCTCGGCGTCGGCGAAGGCCAGGTTCCCGCCCGCGCCGTCGTGGCCGAAGCTGCGCTCACCGAGCAGGGGCCGGGCCGGCGGCGAGTGCAGCAGGAAGCCGGTGCCCCATCGCTGCCCGGTGTCCGGCGGACCGTGTCGCTGTTGGC
>NZ_JAGPXZ010000729.1:0-3024 GCF_018070305.1 Micromonospora sp. M51
GGTGACGCTGCCACACGACCGGTTGGTGCCACGCCCTCGTCGGCCGTCGCGCTAGTGACCGGGGAAATCCCTCAACAGGCGGCCTTGAGGTCCGCGGCGCGGTCCGTGCGTTCCCAGGTCAGGTCCGGGAGTTCCCGGCCGAAGTGACCGTAGGCCGCCGTCTGCTTGTAGATCGGGCGGAGCAGGTCCAGGTCCCGGATGATCGCCGCGGGGCGCAGGTCGAAGACCTCAGCGATCGCCTTCTCGATCCGGTCGAGCGGCACCGTCTCCGTACCGAACGTCTCCACGAACAGGCTCACCGGGTGGGCCTTGCCGATCGCGTAGGCGACCTGCGCCTCACACCGTTCCGCCAGGCCCGCGGCGACCACGTTCTTCGCCACCCACCGCATCGCGTACGCCGCCGACCGGTCGACCTTCGACGGGTCCTTCCCCGAGAACGCGCCGCCACCGTGGCGGGCGTACCCGCCGTAGGTGTCGACGATGATCTTTCGTCCGGTCAGGCCCGCGTCGCCCATCGGGCCACCGATCTCGAACCGGCCGGTGGGGTTGACGAGCAGCCGGTAGCCCTCGGTGTCGAGGTCGAGCGCCTCCAACTCCGGCGTGATCACGTGGTCGCGGATGTCGGGGGTGAGCAGTTCGTCGAGGGAGATGTGGGCCGCGTGCTGCGTGGAGACGACGATGGTGTCGAGCCGTACCGGGCGTAGGCCGTCGTACTCGACGGTGACCTGGGTCTTGCCGTCGGGCCGCAGGTAGGGCACCGTCCCGTCCTTGCGGACGGCGGCCAGGCGACGGGCCAGCCGGTGGGCCAGCGCGATCGGCAGCGGCATCAGCTCCGGCGTCTCCGAGCAGGCGAAGCCGAACATCATGCCCTGGTCGCCGGCGCCCTGGGCGTCGAGCCCGCCGCCGGACGAGCCGTCGCGCAGCTCGATCGCCGTGTCGACGCCCTGCGCGATGTCGGGGGACTGGGCGCCGATCGAGATGCTGACGCCGCAGGAGCCGCCGTCGAAGCCCTTCTTCGACGAGTCGTAGCCGATACCCAGGACGGTTTCCCGCACGATGCGCGGGATGTCGGCGTAGGCCTGCGTGGTGACCTCGCCCGCGACGTGGACCTGACCGGTGGTGATCAGGCTCTCGACGGCGACCCGGCTGTGCGGGTCCTGCGCCAGTAGCGCGTCGAGGATGCCGTCGCTGATCTGATCGGCGATCTTGTCGGGGTGACCTTCGGTGACCGACTCGGAGGTGAAGAGGCGGCGCGACATGTGTGACTCCTAACCCAGGGAGCGTGCGGGCCCGGCGAGTCTTCCCTCCTGCGGTGGAGGTTGCCTGGAGGAAGCATCGAGCGATCAAAGGGGTATCCGCCGTACAACTTTCGACACGCATCGATCCTCGGAAGAACCCGCGATGTCGCTACGCGCGGTCGTTCCGACCCACTCCGCCACCTCCATAGCTTGAGAGCGTCTCGACGAGTGCTCTGCGAAATGGGGGAACCACTGTGGTCAGGTACGAGATCCTCGGGTCGCTGGAAGTGATCCACGAGGGCCGGATCTGCACGCCGACGCCGCCGAAGGTGCGGACCGTGTTGGCGCTACTGGTGATGCGGGCCAACCGGGTCGTGCTGGTCGACTCGATCATCCGGGAGCTGTGGGGTGACGATCCGGCGCGGAGCGCTGTCACCACTGTGCAGACCTACATCTACCACCTGCGCAAGCTCTTCGCGAAAGAGGGCATAGAGACCCCGGACCGGACCGTGCTGGAGAGCCGCGCCCGCGGCTACCTGTTGCGGGTGGAGCCGGGTCAACTCGACGCCGAGGTGTTCGAGACGTTGCTCGACCAGGGCCGTACGCACATCGAGTCGGACCGCCCCGAGGAGGGCGCCGAGGTGCTGCGGCGGGCGCTGGCCATGTGGACGGGGCCGGTGGGCGCCAACGTGACGTTCGGGCCGGCGCTTGAGGCGCACGCGATCCACCTGCAGGAGCAGTGGATCCGGGCGTTGGAGCTGCGCATCCAGGCCGACATCACGCTCGGCCGGCACCGCGAGCTGATCGGCGAGCTGCGCTATCTGGTGGGCACGTACCCGCTCAACGAGTGGTTCCACCGCCAGCTCATCGTGGCGCTCAGCCGGTCCGGACGCCGTGGCGAGGCGTTGCAGGCGTACCACCACCTGCGCCGGGTGCTCAGTGAGGAGTTGGGCCTGGACCCTTCGCCTGACCTCCAGCGGCTCCAGCGGGAGGTGTTGGCCGCCGGCGGGCCACTGCGCCCGGGGCTCGCCAGGGCCTCGTGACAGGCCCTCGACCGACGCTCCAGCGCCGTTCGACCGGCCGTCCCTAGCTTTCACACGGACATCGCGGCCAGGAGGTCTTCCATGACGAGCACATCCGACCGTCGGGTGGTCATCACCGGGACAGGCGTCATCGCCCCCGGCGGACTGGGCACCAAGGCGTTCTGGGAACTGTTGACCGCTGGCCGTACGGCCACCCGTACCCTGTCGTTCTTCGATGCGACCCCGTTCCGGTCGCGGGTGGCCGCGGAGGCCGACTTCGACCCGGTCGCCGAGGGCCTGTCGCCGCAGGAGGTCCGCCGGATGGACCGGGCCGCCCAGATGGCAGTGGTCTGCACCCGCGAGGCGCTCGCCGACAGCGGCTTCGAGGCCGCCGACCCGACCCGGGTCGGGGTCAGCGTCGGCACGGCGGTCGGGGCCACGATGAGCCTCGAAGAGGAGTACGTCGTGGTCAGCGACGGCGGCCGGAAATGGCTGACCGACCACCGGTACGCCACTCCGCACCTCTACGACTACCTGGTGCCGAGCTCGTTCGCCCGGGAGGTGGCGTGGTCGGTCGGCGCGGAAGGTCCGGCGACGGTGATCTCCACCGGCTGCACGTCCGGTCTCGACTCCGTCGGTCACGCCCGGGAGTTGATCCGAGAGGGCTCGGCCGACGTGATGATCGCCGGCGCGACCGACGCCCCGATCTCGCCGATCACGGTGGCCTGTTTCGACGCCATCAAGGCGACCACGGCCCGCAACGA